>NZ_JBHVKW010000014.1:0-86880 GCF_042797905.1 Amycolatopsis sp. NPDC057786 | reverse complement strand
TTGGTCTATCGCCTTTGTGGGTACAGTCGCGGCGCGTTATGGGTTTTCCGCGACACGCTCCGGCCGCACGACCACTTGCGGGACACCACCACCGCCGACCCAACGCCCCCAGGACCGCGAACCTCGCCAAAGCCGTCCGCGCCTGCCTCGGCTGACAACGACTCGACGTTCTCAGACGCTGACGAGCGGCCGGCCAACACCACCAGGCCCGCCGGCCGGGAGAAGATCAGACCGAGCAGACGCAACGACATGGCGGGCGATTATGTCCTTCCCCGTTCTGGAACCCACAGGTTGTTCGGCGCGTCGTGGGTATCGACGAGTAGCGGCGTGCGGGCGGCTCAGTCTGGCTGGCTTGGTTTCGGGCTATAGGTTGAGGTTTTTTCTGCGGCTGAGTATGGTTTCCCGCCAAGTGTTGCTTCGGTGAAGACGGGTGGTCGGGCGAAGTTCGCGCCGGCGACGATGGGGTCCTTGGTGAAGGTGGCTTTGCCGAAGGAGACCTCCCTGAGGAACGTCGTGTTGGCGAAGTGGGCCTCGCGGGTGAAGGTCGCCTCGCCGAACAGCGCGTTGCGGGTGAAGGTGGCGCGGGTGAAGAAGGCATCGCCGCGGAAATGCGTGTTGTCGAAGGCTGCGCGTCCGTTGAAGTCCGCTTCGACGAAGAGGATCGAGTCGGCGAAGGTCGCGCCGGTGAAGGCCGTGTCCTGGGTGAAGGTTGTGCCGTGGAAGTACGTTTCGCCACCGAAGGTTGCTTTGCTGAACGCAGCGCTCTGAGTGAAGACCATTTCGGTGAATTTTGAGGATTGCTTGAAGGTTGCCTCTCGAAAATCCGCATGTTCTTTGAAAGTGGTCGAGGCGAACGTGGCCGGGCCCTGGAAAGTTGTGTCGCTGAGCCAGGCCCCTTTGGTGAAGGTGGTTCTGACGAAGAGGGCTTTCCCGGTGAAACATGCGCCCATGAGGTCTGTATGACCACTGAAGACCGCCCTGGTGAAGTCGGTGCGACCGGCGAAGGTCACGTTTCTGAGGATGCCGGTTCCGATGAGCGCGTCGTCGAGGTTGAAGTCGATGAGGTGTGCGCCGGTGAGATCGAGGTCAAGACGGCCCCAGTAGGCGATGTCGCGGCCGGGTTTGAGGTGGTCGCAGAGGAGGCGTTGTGCGGTGAGCCGGACCTCGCGTTCCTGTATGACGGCACGGTGCTGTTCGCGTTGCTCGGCGTCGCCTGGTCGCGGTCCGGGGGCTTCGTAGGGCATGCGGAGGTAGGCGCAGAGGACATTGACGATGGTCTGCCGCTGCGATCCGTTGTCTTGGGCGAGACGTTCCAGCGCGTAAAGGCCACTGAGACGAACCGGAGCCTTCTCCGAGCCGAGTAGCTCTGCGGCTTTCAGGTAGAGCTCGGTGATCCGCCGTTCCACGGCGTCCGCGCGGAGGTCGTCGGCGGTTCGCTCCTGCTGGGAGAGAGCGACTTCGGTGGAGTGCTGGCGGCGCCAGGCGAGATACAGGGCGACCACGCCACCGCTGCCGACGCCGACACTCAGGCCGACCTTGAGCGCGTCGAGGCGGGCTTTGACCAGGTCGGGGCCGTTGAGTCCGGCGGTGGCCGGCCACCACAACGCCACCACCACCGCGGCGGTCAGCACGGCGATCGCCAGCGCGGTGCTCCACATCGCGGTCCTGGTCAGCTCCGGGAGTCGTCGTACCGACGGCGACGTCATGTTCGGCGACGGGGCAGTGACGGTTGGGGGCCGCGGGTCGTCGGTCATGACCTCCATCGTCGCGGAACGCGGCGGGAGCGTTCCGGACGGCCGTCACCCCGGGTTGCCACTCGTCGCTTTCGTCGTTGAGCGGCGCCGTGCGTGCGCGAGGAGGCCTGTCGAACAGCTCGTCGTGGCTATCCAGGCCTGGACGCGCCAGGCCGCTCGCGCGACGACATGGAAAGAATCAGGTTCGGGTGATCGTGTACAGGTCGTGCTCCGGGTCGGCGACCGTGAGCCGGAGACCATACTCGGCGACTTCGTCCGCCAGCGCCGACGCGGTGATCACCTGCCACAGATCGGATGCGGTCAGCTCGGTGACGACACTTCCTCCCTGCTCGACCCGGTAGGTCATGGTCCAGGTGATGGCGTCCGGACCGGCGGGTTCGGCGGCGGCGACGCCGAGGTACTCCCGGTCGCCGATGCGCACCTGCGCCATGGGGGTCGAGGGAACGGCGACGGCCGTCGTGGGTGGCTGCAGGTTGAGGATCGCCCGTCCGCCGGGAGAGAGGCGGTCGGCGAGCAGCTTCCACAAGGCGCGGCGTTCCCCGGGGCCGAAGTGGCCGAGCACGTTCATCGCGAGGACGACGGAAAGCCGGTCCGGAAGTGGGGCGGCGAGCGCGTCGGTGCCGAGGACGGTGACGCGGCGGGCGAGGTCGTCGTCTTCGACGCACCGGGTGAGCAGCGCCGTCCGCAGGGCCGGGTTCGGTTCGATGGCGATGATGTCCGCGCCGGGCAGCGCGGCGGCGAGGACGGCGGTGCCGATCCCGGTCCCGGCGCCGACGTCGACGACCGGCCCGTCGCTGGTGTCCACATCGGACAGTGCCTTCGCGAGCGCCGGACCGAGGCCGGTCCATGCCTGCCGGAGCAGCACGGCGACGTACTCGGCGGTCCGGTGGTAGAAGTCCTCGGTCATGTGGTTCCTTCCGCGAGTGGGCCTGCGGCCGTGGTGATCGCGGCGATCGTGGCCGCGGGGTGGTCGAAGAGGTGGAAGTGGTCGCCGGGCACGAACACCGCCCGGAAATCGGCTCGGGTGTACGCCGCCCAGGCGTGCGCGTGCGCGGACGTCAGCTCGCCGTCGTCGACGCCGGTCAGAGCGGTGACGGGACACGCCAGCCGTTCCCGGTCCATGACCGGCCGGTAGGTCTCGTTGACGGCGTAATCGGCGCGCAGGATGGGCAGCAGGTAGTCGCCGCCGAGCGCGGCCATCGACGTCGGCCGCTCGCCTCGCAGCCGCGCGATCTCGGCGGCCAGTTCGGCGTCCGGCGCGGTGTGGAAGCTGTCGCGCTGATGCTGATGCGGCGGTTCCTTGCCCGAGACGACCAGATGCGCCGCGGTCCTCAGCGCGCAGGCGGCTTCGTAGGCGATGGTCGCGCCAAGGCTGTGTCCGAAGAGGACGGTCGGCCGATCGGCCAACGCGGTCAGCCCCGGCAGGAGATCCGCGACGACACCGGACATCGTGGTCCGCGCCGGTTCGCCCCAGCGGTCCTCGCGGCCGGGGAGCTGGGCGGCGTGCAGTTCGATCCACGGCGGCAGCAGTTCCGTCCACGGCCGGAACGCGCTCGCCGCGGCGCCCGCGTGGGCGAAGCACAGCAGCCGCACCCGGGCACCGGGGTTCGGCGCTGGACATCGCCACGCCCGGTTCGCCGGCTCGGCGCGATTCATGCGTCTCCCTTCATTCGACACACAGGGTGTTCGTCCACACGGAGCAATACTGCTCCATCAGATGAAAACGATAGCCGTTTTCGTGTATGAAGGACAGCGCGTGACGGTTTCCGCCGTTTCGTTCCCTCGACCGTGAAGGAGAACTGGGTGAGCGCGGTCCCGGCAGAGGCAGCAACCCCCCTCGACGACGTGATCGAGGCGGTCGCCGAAACACTCGACATCGCGCCCGCGACGGTCGGCGCGGACATCCCGCTGATGGCGCTGGGCTTGGAGTCGTTCACCGCGGTGCGGTTGCGGCGGCTGCTGCTGGACACCACCGGGGTCACCCTCGCGCTGACCGACTTCCTCGACCAGGCCACGGCCCGGACCGTCGCCACCGCCCTCGGTGACCGGGCACGGCAGGACGATCCGGAACCGCGCGACGAGACCTTCCCGCTCACGCCCATCCAGACCGCGTACTGGGTGGGACGCGATCCGGCGTTCCCGCTCGGCGGCGTGGCCACCTTTTACTACCGGGAGTTCGAGCGCGACACGCCGCCCGGTGAGGACGAGGCCGCTGTGCTCGGCGCCGCCTGGAACAGGTTGGTGGAGCGCCATTCCGCGCTGCGCATGGTCGTCGACGCGGACGCCACCGGCCGGGTGCTGGCCAAGGTGCCGCCCTACCGGATCCCGGTGACGGATCTGAGGACACTGCCCGGCACCGACGCCGCGCGGGTCGCCGACGAGCTGCGCGCCGAGTGGTCCCACCAGACCCGGCCCACCGGCTGCTGGCCGCTGTTCGATCTCCATGTCGTGCTACTGCCCGGTCAGCGCACCCGGGTGTGTGTCGGGGTGGACGTGCTGGCGCTCGATCTCGCGGGCTGGATGCAGATCATGACGGAATGGGGTGCCCTGGTGGCCGACCCCGGCGCCACGCTGCCCGAACCCGGCACCACGTTCGCCGAGCTGGCGCGCCGCCGGGCCGCGCGCACGCCCGGGCCGGAGACCGAACGTGCCGCCCGCTACTGGGCCGACCGCGCCCTGCCGCCGGGGCCTGCCCTGCCCACGGCCACGGACGTCGCCACGATCGGCGCGCACCGGTTCAGCAGGCGCGCCACCGAGCTGGACGCCGCTCACTGGGCGGCGGTCAAGAAGACGGCCTCGTCGCACGGGGTCAGCCCGACGGCGTTGCTGCTGGCCGCGTACGGACTCACTCTCACCCGTTGGGGTGCCACCGCGGCCTTCTGTCTCAACACCACCCTGTTCGACCGGCCGGATGACCCCGAGCTGGCGCATGTGGTCGGCGACTTCACCTCGACGGTGCTCGTGCAGATGCCTGTCTGGGAACCGGAATCCGGCTTCGGTGCGTACGTGCGCGCGGTCAACGAGCAATTCTGGTCCGATATGGACAATCGCGAGGTGGACGGCATGCAGGCCGCCCGCCGGGGTCCTGCCTCGCTCGGCGCGCCGGCGCATCCCGTGGTGTTCACCAGCGGGCTCGGCCTTTCACCCGGCGGCGACGACCCGGCAGGCTGGCTCGGCACCGAGGTTTTCGGCATCTCGCAGACACCTCAGGTCCTGCTCGACCACATCGTCTACGAGGAGGGCGGCCGCCTTCGCGTGTGCTGGGACAGCGTCGACGGCGCCTATCCCGAAGGTCTTGTCGACGGCATGGCCGACGCGCATCTGCGGCTGTTGAGCACACTCGCCGATCACCCGGACCGCTGGTCGGACCCCACGCTGGGCTGGATCCCCACTTTCGCGCCGCACGCCATTTTGGACGCCGCACCGTTCGGCGAGGCGGGCCCGCTGCTGGACGACCCGCTACGCGCCGCGGCACGGGAGGTTCCGGACGCGCCGGCGCTCTTGGGTGCAGAATCCGCGTTCAGCCACGGCGAACTCCTCCGCGCGGCCGAGGCGATCGGGCATGGGCTCACCAAGGCAGGCGTCGGCCCGGGAGACCTCGTCGCGGTGTCGGTGCCCAAGGGCCCGGCCCAGATCGTGGCGATGCTCGGGGTGTCCGCGAGCGGCGCGGGCTACGTCCCGGTCGAGCCGGCCTGGCCCGCCGAGCGCGTCGCCTCGGTGTGCGCCCAGGCCGGGATCGGCCACGCGCTCGTCACCGACGACGTCGAGCTGAGCTGGCCCGGCACCGTCACCGTCCACCCCGTCGTCCTCGACGCCACGGCCGGCACCGCCGAGCGGCCGAACCGTCCCGCGCCGGACGACCTCGCGTACGTGATCTTCACCTCCGGTTCCACGGGAAAGCCGAAGGGCGTGGCCATCGAACACCGCGCGGCCCGCACCACGATCGACGACCTTGTCGACCGGTTCCCCCTCACCCGCGACGATCGGATGCTCGCCCTGTCGGCGTTCAGCTTCGACCTGTCCGTGCACGACGTGTTCGGCGTCCTCGGCGTCGGCGGAGCACTCGTCCTGCCGAGCGCCGACCACCAGCGCGACCCCGGGCACTGGCTCGAACTCATGGCCCGGCACCGCGTGACGTTGTGGAACACCGCCCCCGCGCTGCTGGAAATGCTCGTCGAATACGCCGAGATCGACCCCGGCCTCGCCGACCGCGCGCTGCGGTCGCTGCGGCTGGTCTTCCTTTCCGCCGACTGGATTCCCGTGACGCTGCCCGACCGGTTGCGCGCACTCGCACCGCACGCCGAGATCGTCAGCCTCGGCGGCGCGACCGAGGCGTCGATCTGGTCGATCTGCCATCCGATCGGAGACGTCGACCCGGCCTGGCGCAGCATTCCCTACGGCCGCGCGCTACGCGGGCAGAGCTTCGACATCCTCGACCCGGCGGGCCTGCCGGTGCCGGTCGGTGTGCCGGGCGAGCTGCACATCGGCGGCGACGGCCTTGCCCGCGGCTACATCGGAGACCCCGAGCAGACCGCGCACCGGTTCGTGCGGCATCCGGTGCTGGACCGCAGGCTGTACCGGACCGGGGATCTCGGGCGGTGGCGGCACGACGGCACGATCGAGTTCCTCGGCCGCGTCGACCGGCAGGTCAAGATCCGCGGCCACCGTATCGAACTCGGCGAGATCGAGTCCGTGCTCGACCGCGCGGACGGCGTCCGCAAATCCGTGGCGATGTCCGTTCCCGGTCCCGACGACCGGCCGCGGCTGGTCGCCTTCCTCGTCCCGGCGGACACCGGGCGGACCCCGGACACCGCGGAACTCGCGGCACACCTGCGGACCAGGGTCCCCGAGTTCATGGTGCCTTCGCGGTTCACGGTGCTGGACGGGTTCCCAGTGACAGCGAACGGGAAGATCGACTACGCCGCCCTGCCCAACCCGTACCGGCGCACCGAGACCCCCGCCGCCACGGAACCGTCCACAGTGGACGAAAAGGAACCCGCCGCCCCGCAGAACTGGCTCGCCGAGGCCTTGACGCGCGCGGCGGATCTGGGTCTGGAGGTGTCCCTGACCGTCTCCCCCGGCACGCTCACCCCGGCCGACGCGCTGGCCTCGGCCGCGGAATGGAGCCGCCGTACCAGGGCGGCTTCCGCGGCCCACGGCATCGACCTCGAGGAACGGCTCAGCGCGGACGGCCTCTTGAACCTCGCCCTCCCCTCGTCCACAAAGGACGCCGTGCCTGCCAGGAGTGTCGTGGTGGCACAACCCGAACCCGAACGACGAGAACCAGAGCAGGCGACGGCCAGCCCCGAGCTGGAGGAAACCGTGCTGGGGGTGTTCCGCTCCCTGCTCGGCTCCGGCGTCGACGCCACGACCGCGTTCTTCGAGCTCGGTGCCACTTCCCTGACCCTCGTGCTGGCGCACCGGCAGCTCGTCGCACACGGATTCGACACGCTGACCGTGGTCGACCTGTTCGGCCACCCCTCCGTCCGCGCGCTCGCGGCGTTCCTGGCACCGCGCCAGAGCCCGCCCGCCGCCGCGACACCGGCAACACCGGCGCCGCGGGGACGCCGCGCCGCCCGGCAGCAGGCAGAGCAGGTCGCCCGATGATCGCGATCACCGGACTCGCCTGCCGTTTCCCCGGCGCGGTGGACGCCGCCGCGTTCTGGGACCTGCTGCTGGCGGGCCGTAGCGGCCTTACCCGGTTCGGCCAGGACGAACTGCGTGCGGCCGGGGTGCCCGAGGACCTGGCCACCGCGCCCGGCTACGTCCCCGTGGGCGGGCTCATCGACGGCCAGGACCTGTTCGATCCCGAGCCGTTCGGGCTCACCGACGCCGAAGCCGCGCTGATGGACCCGCAGCAACGGCTGTTCCTTCAGATGTCCTGGCAGGCGCTGGAGCAGGCGGGCCATGGCGGCGGCGTCGGCGCGGGCACCGTCGGCGTCTACGCGGGTGCGTCGCAAAGCGCCTACCTGGCCAGCAATCTCGGCAGGCGCTGGGATCCGACCGGTGGTGGAGCCGACCCGGTCGGGAGTCTGCGCGCGGCGATGGCCACCCACGGCGACTACCTGCCCCTGCAGGTCGCGTACCGGTTGAACCTGACCGGGCCCGCGATGTCGATCACCAGCACCTGTTCGAGCTCGCTGGTCGCGGTGCACACCGCGGCCCAGGCGCTGCTGGCCGAGGAATGCGACACCGCGCTCGCGGGCGGGGCTTCGCTCATCGTTCCGCAGGGGCACGGCTATCTCCACGTGCCGGACGGGATCTACGCCGCGGACGGCGTCGTCCGGCCCTACAGCGCGGACGGCACCGGAATCGTCTACACCCAGGGCGTCGGCGCGGTCGTGCTGCGACGGCTGGCCGACGCGCTGGCCGATGGCGACCCCGTACTCGCGGTCCTGCACGGCTCGGCGGTCAACAACGACGGGGCGGTCAAGGCGGGATTCACCGCGCCGTCGCCACGTGGTCAGGCGAGGGTCATCGCGGAAGCACAGACGGTCGCGGGCGTCGCGCCACGCCAGGTCGGTTACGTCGAGGGCCACGGCACCGCGACGGCGCTCGGTGACCCCATCGAGGTCTCGGCCCTGCGCACCGTGTTCGGGCAGTCCGAACGGCCGTGGTGCGGGCTCGGCTCGGTCAAGGCGAACATCGGTCACGCCAACACCGCCGCCGGGGTCGCGTCGCTGATCAAGACCGTGCTCGCGCGGTCTCACGGTGTGCTGCCCCCGGCACCGCATTCGGAACCGGTCAACCCGCGGCTCGGGCTGGAGGGGTCCGCCTTCGCGCTCTCCGGCGATGCCCGGCCGTGGCCCGCGGACGCGGAGTTCGCGGGAGTCAGCTCCTTCGGTATCGGCGGGACCAACTGCCACGTCGTGCTCGGCCCCGCACCGGCGCGGCCACCGTCCACACCGGACGAACGGCCGCAGATCCTCGTCGTGTCCGGGCAGACCGACGCCGCCACCCGCCAGGCGGCCCGCGATCTGAGTGACCACCTCCCCAGCCTCAAGGACTCCGCCGACCTCGCGGACCTGGCGTACACCCTGGACGAGGGCCGGACCCAGCACAGCAGGCGCATCGCCGTCGTCTGCGCGCCTGCCCGGATCGACGCCGCCGCGGCCGCACTGCGTGAAGCAGGGCCCGTGCCCGCTTCCCGCCCCCGCGTGATCTTCGCCTTCCCAGGAGCGGGCAGTCAATACCCGGGTATGGGATCGGCTCTGTACGCGAGCGAACCGGTGTTCGCCCGGACCGTCGACACCTGCGCCGAGCTGCTGATTCCCCTGACCGGACACGACATCCGGCACGTGCTCGACGGTCGTGAGGACCGGGTGCGGGACGCGGCGGTCGGGCTCCCCGCGTTGTTCGCGGTGTCGCTGGCCACCGCGCGGTTGCTGGAGTCGTGGGACGTCCGGCCGGACGTCGTGCTGGGGCACAGCCTCGGCGAGTACACCGCCGCCGTGGTGTCAGGAGGACTCGCCCTGCCGGACGCCGCCCGGCTGGTGGCGGTGCGCTGCACCGAGGTGTCGCGTGCCGCCGGCGGCGGGGCGATGCTGTCGCTGGACCTCGCCGACGTCTCCGGTCTGCTGGCGGCGCATCCGGATGTCGACCTCGCCGCGCTGAACGGGCCCGCCGGATCCGTGGTGTCCGGTCCGGCCGACGCCATTTCTGCGCTGGAGGCCGAGGCGACCGCCGCGGGAATCCGGTGTCGGCGGCTGCACGTGGACACGGCCCTGCATTCCCGGCTCGTCGACCCCGCGATCCCCGCCGTCCGTGCCGCCGCGGCGAACCTCGCCGCCACCACGCCGGAAATCCCGATGGTCAGCACGCTCACCGGTACCACGGTCACCGATGAACTCGGTACGGCCGAACACTGGGCGCGGCAGCTGCGGGATCCCGTCGTGTTCTCCCCGGCCCTGCGGGTCGCGCTCGATCCGGCGCCTGCCGTGCTGGTCCAGGTCGGCCCGGGCAGCAGCCTGGTGACGCTGGCCCGTGCGCACGGCGACCCGGCGCTGCTCGATTCGGCCATCACGCTCGACCACGACCGCGCCGGCCTCGAAACCGAATCCGTTCGCGCCGCCGTCGCCCGCTTGTGGGCCCACGGCGGGGAAATCGGGCTCGGCGCGCAACGTCGCGGTCAGCGTGCGCGGGTCGCGGCGCCCGGGTACGCCTTCCAGCCCCGCCGGCTCTGGATCGACCCACCTGCCGAACCGGTGACGCCTGCCCGTGCTCCCGGGCTACTCCGGCTGCCCCGGTGGCGTCAGCTTCCCCCGCTCTCCGGTACGACGCCGGTTGGCCATTTCCTGCTGGCCGCCGATTCCCCGTCACCGATCGCCGAAGCGCTCGGTATGTCCACAGTGGAGGATCACGAACCGGGGACTTCCATCGACGGCGTCGTCGTGCTGACCGCTCCCGGGCTGGACGTGAGCGAGGTCGTCCTGGCCCACGCGGACCTCGCGAGGAAGCTCAGCGGGACGACCGTGCCGAAGCTGCTTGCGGTCACGTTCGGCGCGGACCGGGTCGAACGCCTCGACGCGGTGACGACCGGCGCCGCCGCGGCCCGTGCGCTCAGCCGGGTCCTGGCCCAGGAACATCGCGGGATCCGGTGGCGCACGGTGGATCTCCCGCCGGCCACCGATCCGGAACGTGCGGCGAAAGCGATAGTGGACGAACTCGCGGATCTCGTCCGGTCGCCGGATGAACGCGGCGGGCAGATCGCCTGGCGATCCGGCGTCCGCTGGCAGCGCGACATCGAGGTCTGGCCGCTCACCCCGCCGACCACGACCGTCCAGGGACCGCGGCGAGCCGTCGTGTCCGGTGGGCTCGGTGACGTCGGGCTCGTCGTCGCGGAACGCCTCGCCCGGCGTGGCGCCGCGGTCGTGATCACCTCGCGGCGCCCTGCCTCCGACGTGCCCGACGCGGCCCGGACCCTCGACGCGCTGAAGGCCGACGGCCTCGACATCCGCACCCGTACGCTCGACGCGTCCGATGTGGACGGTTGGCGCGGGCTGCTCGCCGAACACGAGCCCGACGTGATCGTGCACGCCGCCGGAGCGGCCGCCACCACCCGGGCAGTTCCACTTCGCGACGTCACGCCGGACCAGGTCACCGCGCAGCTGCTGGGCAAGGTCGATGGTGCGCGGGCGCTCCAGGCGGCCATCGACGCACTACCCGAAGCGTCCCGGCCCGGCCTGGTGGTCCTGATGTCTTCGGCCGCCACGCTGGTCGGCGGGATCGGCACCGGCCCGTACGCGGCGGCCAACGCCGCGCTCGACGCGCTGGCGACCGCCAACACCGGCTGGACGAGCGTCGTCTGGGACGGCTGGAGCGTCGGGCCCGGCGGCGCGGACCGGGAAGTTGCCCTGCGCGACGCGCTCGACGCCGCGACCGGCGGCCGGGCCTTCGACCTGGTACTCGACCGGCATGTCGCCGGATCCGTGCCGCCGGTCGTCGCGGTGTCCCGCACCGACCTCACCGAACGCATGGCCGCCGCCGCGTACACCGCACCGGGTGAGCAGGGTGAGGCCGGTGTGTTCGCCGACGCCCTGCAGGAGCGGATCGCACGGCTGTGGAGCGACCTCTTCGGCGTCGCGATCACCTCGCCGGACGCGGATTTCTTCGCGCTGGGTGGCCATTCCCTGCTCGCGACCGGCATGCTCGCCACCCTCACCCAGGACCACGGCGTCCGGCTCCGGCTGGCCGATCTGCTCGCCGCCCCGACCGTGGCCGGGCTGGCGAGCCTGCTGCGAGCACGCGACGCCACTCCCCCATCGCCCCGGACGCCGGCCCCCGTGACCGCGGCCGAGCCCGAATCCTTTCCGCTGACCCGGGTCCAGCACGCGTACTGGATCGGCCGCGACGGCGGCTACCGCTGGGGTGACGTGCCGTGTCACTTCTTCCTCGAGTACGACTGCGCCGAGCTGGACCTGGCGCGCTACGAGGACGCGTGGAACAAGGTGATCGCCCGGCATCCGATGCTGCGGTCCATAGTGGACTCACAGGGGCAGGCGAGAGTGCTGCGCGACCTGCCGCGGTACCGGATCCGCACCCACGATCTGCGTGAACTGTCCGAAGTGGACCGCGATCGCCGTCTTTCGTCCCTTCGCGGCCGCGTCGGTCTCAAACCCGGCCCGGCCGACCGCTGGCCACTGTTCACCGTCCAAGCGGCCAGGCTGCCCGGCGGCCGGACCCGTTTGTTCCTCGGCGTGGACGTCCTGATCTGCGACGCCGCGAGCTGGTGGATCGTCGATCGCGACCTGCACGCCTGCTACACCGATCCCACCCGTGTGCTCGAACCGGTCGGGATCCACCCCGCCGACTGCGTCCGGGCGCTCGAAGCTCGACGCGACGGAGCGGACGGTGCCCGTGCCGCCGAGTACTGGCGGGCCCGGCTGACGGCGATTCCCGAGGCACCGCCCATCCCCGTCGACGACGACGCCGCCGCGGGCCGCTTCGTCCGGCACGCCGCGACGCTCGACGCCGCGAGCTGGGAACGGCTGCGGCGGCTCGCCGCCGAGCACCGCGTCACCCCCACCGCCGTTCTGCTCACCGTGTACACCGACGTGCTCGCGGCCTGGTCGGGCCGGTCCGCGTTCAGTGTGATGCTCACGCTGTTCGACCGGCCGGACATCCACCCGGACGTCCCGAACGTCGTCGGCGACTTCACCTCCCTCGTCCTGCACGCGACCGAGGAGGCGGACGTCGGCACCTTCGCCGAGCGGGCCCGTCGCACCCAGCGGCGGCTGTTCGACGACCTCGACCATCGCGAGTTCTCGGCGCTGGACGTGCTCGCGGAGAAGTCCAGCGCACAGGGTGAGGTCGCCGCCGTGCCCGTCGTGTTCACCAGCGCGCTCGGGCTGACCGAGGTCATCGGCGCCGACCACGACCCGCGTTGGATCGGCCGGAAGGTCGCCGCGCTGAGCCAGACCCCGCAGACCCTGCTCGACCACCAGGTCCTCGAAGAGGGCGGCGAACTGCTGCTTCAGTGGGATGTCCTCGACCCCGTGGTGCCGCCCGGCCAGGTCGCCACCGCGATCGCCGACCACGTCGCCAGGGTCAGGCGGCTCGCCGACGATCCGGTGTCGTGGACCGGCGGAGCGCAGGCGTCGGTGGAGGACGACGACATCGCGTTGCTGCTGCGGGAGGGCGTTCCGGACGGCAGGACCCTGTTCCTGCTGCACCCCTCGGGCGGGGACGTGCTGTGCTACACGGAGCTGTCCCGGCTGATCGACCGGGAGACCACCGTCGTCGCACTGACCGACCCCGGCCTGTCCGGTGGCGACGCGCCCGACAGCGTGGACGCGCTGGCCGCGCTCTATCTCGGTGTCCTCCGCCGCCACCAGCCCACCGGCCCGTATCTGCTGGGCGGCTGGTCGATGGGCGGCGATCTGGCCCAGCGGGTGGCCTGTCTGCTGCACGAGTCCGGGGAGCACACCGAACTGCTGGTACTGCTGGATTCCAACGAGCCGAGTCACATCACCGACGTCCCTGGCGGCGACGCCGAGATCCGCCGCCGCTACCTCGCGTCGCTGGCGGGCTACCTCGACACGGAACTCGCCGCCGCCCAGGAGCCCACCCAGTCCGAAGTGGACACTGTGTTGCGGGAGCACGGATTGCTTCGCGCGGGCACCAGCGCCGCCGCACGCGTCGAGGTGTTCGCGCGGCACCTGCGGGGGCTGGCCGCCTATCGGCCACCGCGGCTCGCCGATCCGGGAACCCGCACCCTGATCGTCAAGGCGGGGCAACGTTCTCCGGTCAACTCCGGTATCGGCATGGGCGTCGACGACGTCCCCGGCGATCCCGCCGACCTCGGCTGGACACCTCTCCTCAGCCGGCCACCCAAAACGTCCACAGTGGACGCGCACCACTACGCCCTGCTCCGCGGCGAAACGGTCGCCGCGATCGCGGCGCTGATCAACGACGAACTCTCCCACCCCGAAAGGCCGACCTCGTGACCCGCGTTCCCCGCCGCATCGCCCTCCTGGTCGCGGCCACCCTGACGGCCACCGCCTGCACCTCGGGCAACGCCACCCCGGCCTCGGAGGATCTCCTGCGCTACGCGGCGGTCGGCTCGGCGGCCACCGCGAGCAACGACCCGCACGGCGGACTCGGCAACGAATCCGACGCATTGCGGTTCGCCCTGCTCTACGACGTGCTCACCGTCGCGGGCCCCGACGGCACCACAGGGCCCCGCCTGGCCACTGCTTGGGAACCGGACGCCTCGCAGACCCGATGGAAGATCACCCTGCGCGCGGACGCCACGTTCAGCGACGGCCGGAAGGTGACCGCCGCCGACGCGTTGTACTCGCTGCGCCGGATGCAGGCCAAGGCGGCCGAGAACTACGGCCGGATGGCGATGTTCGATCTGGACGGCTCCCGCGCGATCGACGCGTCGACGCTGGAACTGCGCACGCGGACGGCGTTCGCGGCGGTGCCGGAAGCCCTGCAGTCGGCGACCTTCGTGGTGCCTGAAGGCACGACGGATTTCAGCACGCCCGCGCCGGGGTCCGGGCCGTACCGGATGACCGGCGGTGATCCCGCCAACGCCGTCCTCGAACGCAACGACGGCTGGTGGGGAACGAAACCGCCGACGAAACGGATCGAGATCCGCGCGCTGGCCGACCCGCAGGCACGCGCGGACGCGGTCCGCTCGGGGCAGGCCGACGTCGCGGGCAGCGTCAGCCCGGCCGCGGCCGCGCAGGCCGAACGCGCCGGCACGCAGGTGGTCCGCCGTCCCGCGGTCACCACCTATCCCGTGGTGATGCGGCTCGACCGGGCACCGTTCGACAAGCCCCAGGTCCGCGAAGCCGTCAAGCTCGCCACCGACCGGCAGCAACTCACCGGCACCGTGTTCGGCGCGTACGGCAAGGTCGGCAACGACCTGCTCACCCCGGCCGATCCCAGCAGTCCTCAGCTCCCCCAGCGGGTTCGTGATCTCGATCGGGCCCGCGCGCTGATGGCCGAAGCCGGATACCAGGGCGGTGTGGACGTCACTTTGCACACCACGACGGCGTATCCCGGGATGGACTCCACCGCGACACTGCTCGCCCAGCAGCTCGCACCGATCGGCCTCAAGGTCACCGTGAAGGTCGATCCGCCGGAGAGTTTCTGGACGAAGACCTACGCGCTGGCCGATTTCTACGTCAGCTACCTCGGCGGGATCGGCTTCCTCGACGTCTCCCGCATCGCGCTGCGCGCGGCCTCGCCCACCAACGAGACCGCGTGGAACCGCCCTGACTGGGAACGCGACCTCGACGCCGCGCTCGCCGACCCCGACACCGCGCGACGTACCCAGTCTTTCGGTGCCCTGCAAGGGAAACTCCGGGACGAGGGCGGCTACCTCGTGTGGGGAGTCGGGGACGGGCTCGACCTGTCCCGTCCCGGTGTCGGCGGCTTGCCGACGGGGCCCGGGTTCGCGCGGCTGTTCATCGACCAGGTGCGGATCACCGCGTGAGCGCTCGTTCGTCGTTGGCCCGCACGGGGAGCCTCGTGCTGGTGCGGGCCGCCGCGACCGCCGTCGTGGTCTCGGCCGTGGTGTTCGCCGCGGTCAGTGCCCTGCCTTCGGACGCGGCCGAGACCCGGACCGGGAGCCGCGCGGACGAGGAAACCCTGCGGCAGCTGCGGGAAACCCTCGGCTTGGACGCGCCGCTGTGGCAGCGCTGGGGACAGTGGACCGCGGCGATCCTGCGTGGTGATTGGGGACGTTCACTCGTCACCGACCGGCCGGTCGCCGATCTGCTGCTGCCCCGGCTCGAAGCGACGGCCGTGCTCACGGCGGCGGCGGTGCTGATCGCGCTGCCGCTCATGTTCGCGCTCGGCTGGGCCATCGGCGGCAGCAGGCCCGGCTGGGCACGGCGGTGGGCCGCGCTGAGCACGACCGTCTCGTCGATCCCGCAGGTCGTCGTGGTCGCCGCTCTCGTCCTCGTCCTCAGCGCGCTGCTCGGGTGGCTGCCGCCGGTTTCATTGCTGTTGCCCGGCGGGTCGCCGCTGGACCGGCCGGATCTGTTGGTGCTGCCGTCGCTCGCGCTCGCCCTGCCTGCCGCGGCCTGGGGCGGCGGACTGCTCGGTGGCGCCGTCGCGGACGCCTGCGCGGCACCCCACGTCCGTGACGCCGTGGCGCGGGGCGTCACCGGCCTGCGCCTGCACGTCCGGCACGTGCTGCCGTTCGTGCTGTCCCCCGCGATCCGCGCGGCCGCGACGCTGACCGCCGGCACCGTCACCGCGGCGGCCGTCGTCGAAACCATGCTCGGCTACCAGGGGCTGGGCGAATTGCTCGTCACCGCGGTCGCAGGCCGGGACACGCCGATCGTCGCGGCGGTCGGGTTGATCGGCGCGCTGATCGTCGTCGCGGGCACCGCACTGGCCGATCTCGCGGCCACGGCCGCCGACGCCCGGCAGGAACGGCGATGAAGACCGGCTGGTTCACCGCGGCGGCGCTCGCGGTCGTCACACTCGCCGGAGGCCTGCTGGCTCCACGGGATCCGGCGGCCGTCTCGGGTACGCCGTTCACGCCGCCTGGGCTCGGCCACCTGCTGGGCACCGACGTGCTGGGCCGGGACGTGCTGTCGCGGTCGCTGGCGGGCGGGGCGGGCCTGGTACTGCTCGCGGCCGCTGCTGGGGCGATCACCTGCGTGGTGGGTGTCGCCGGTGGACTGGTCGCGGGCTGGAACGACGGCCTGCCGGGGAGGCTGATCACCGGACTCGCCGATGTCCTCGTGGCGCTGCCGCTGCTGCTGGTCGCGCTCGTGCTCGCGGTGGCCGTACCCGGTCCGGTCGCGGTCGTCGTGGCCACGGTGTGCGGCGGAGCGCCGCTGACGACCCAAATCGTCCGCGACACCACCCGACGGACCCGTGCGGCGGGCTGGGCCGACGCCGCCCGCGGCCGGGGCGAGAACACCGCGGTCCTGCTGGTGCGGGAGATGGCCCCGGCCATGGCCGGGCTGATCGTGGCCGAGGCGGGGCTGAGGTTCGTGCTCGGGCTGCAACTGGCCTGCACGATGACGCTGCTCGGGTTCGGTGCCCAGCCGCCCGAGCCGGACTGGGCGCTGATGTTGCGCGAAAACCTGCCAGGGGCCGCGGACAACCCCGCGGCCGTGGCCACGCCGGCGCTCCTGCTCGGGGCGCTGGCCTGTCTGGTCACGTGGGCGCTGCGGGCCCGCCGCCGGGAACCGGTGACGGCATGACCCCGGCGGAGCTGACCGTGCGCGGCCTGACCGTCCACGACGGACTGGGTCATCCCGTGCTCGACGACGTCGGCCTGGACGTACCCGCGAACACCGTGGTGGCCGTGACCGGCCCGTCCGGCAGCGGGAAGACGACGCTGCTGCGGACGATCCTCGACGTCCTACCCCCAGGGCTGCGCAGGGTGGGCGGCGAAATCACGTGGGCCGGGACACCGGTGTCACCAGGCCGACCGTCGGCCGCCTGGCGAAGCCGGGCCATCGGGCTTCTCGGCCAGGACCCGGCGGGCACGCTGAATCCTCTGTGGACGGTCGAACGCCTTGTCTCCGAATCGGGCGGGAGCCAGGTCGACGACGCGCTGCGCACCGCTGGACTGGACCCCGCCACGGTCCGGGGGAAACGGCCGCACCAGCTCTCCGGCGGACAAGCCCAGCGAGTCGCCCTCGCCCGGGCCATCGCCGGTCGTCCCCCGCTCCTGCTGCTCGACGAGCCGACCAGCGCACTGGACACGGACGCCGTCCGCCGCGTCGCCGACGTGGTCCGCCGACGTCGCGACGAAGGTACCGGCGCCACCCTGATCATCTCCCACGACCGCGAGTTCGTGGCCGCACTGGCCGATCGCGTGGTCGGCCTCGGCTCCCCGCCGATCGTCCTGCCTCCGTCGCCGCCCCGGCCGCCGACCACCGAAGCCGTCCTCACGGTGTCAGGAATGAGCATCGAGCGGCCCGTGGCCTTGGTCCGCGACGCGACCTTCACCGTGCACGGTGGCGAATCGGTCGTGCTCGTCGGCGCGTCCGGTAGCGGGAAGACGACGTTGTTACGCGCGCTGGCGGGACTTCACGAGGTCCACTCCGGACTGATCACCTTGGACGGCCGTCCGCTGCCGTCGCTCCGGACCCGTGACCGGGACCAGCTGCGCGCGATCCAGTATCTGGCGCAAGATCCGCTCGACGCCCTCAACCCCGCGCACCGGGCGATCACCGCGGTCGCCCGTCCCGCCCGGGTCCTGCGCGGATTTTCCCGTCACCAGGCCCGTTCGGCGGCGGAGGAGCTCCTGACCGCCGTCGGGCTCGACCCCGCGACCGGACGACGTCGTCCCGGCGCGCTGTCCGGCGGCCAGCGGCAACGTGTCGTCCTCGCCCGCGCGCTCGCCACCCGGCCGCGGCTGCTGCTCGCCGACGAACCGACTTCGGCACTCGACGACGAGACCGCCGAGGCCGTACTCGGGATGCTGGCCCGTCACCGCGTCGACGGGATGGCCGTCCTGGCCGTCACCCACGACCCCCGCGTCGTCCGCCACGCGGACCGAGTCCTGCGGCTGCACGACAGCCTGCTCGCCGAAACCGCGGTGAACCCGCGCGACGAAGGAGGAATCACCCTGTGCCCGAACCGCTGACCAGGCCCGACACCACACTCTTCGCCACAGTGGCGGCGAAGCTGCGCGCCCACCCGTGGATCGGCCATGCCGAGCCCACGGACGCGGGCGTACGGATCCATCCCGCCGCGCACTTGCTCGCGACGGCGCCCGTACCGGGTGCGCTCGTCACCGAATACCTCGAGCACTGGAGCGAGGTCTACCAGCTGACCTATGGCGCCGCTCCCCGCGACGTCGCCGGGGACCTAGACCTCAGCGGCTGGCGGGCGTCCGACACCGGCGAACCGCTGTCCACCGTCCACATGCGACAGTGGGTGGAGCGGACCGTCGACCTCATCGCGGGCCTGCGGCCGGAGTGGATACTGGAGCTGGGTTGCGGCACCGGCATGCTCCTGCACCGGCTCGCTCCCCTCGTCCAGGGCTATGTCGGCACCGACGTCGTCGCCGACTCCGTCCACCCGCTCCCCTCCGTACCGGGCACGTTGAAGACCGTGCGCGCGGCCGCCCACGAAACGGACGCTCCCGTGGTGTCCTCCGCCATGGCCGCCGCCGGCTTTCCCGCCGCCGGGCCCGACTGCGTCGTGCTCAACTCCGTCACCCAGTGCTTCCCCGACACCGGCTATCTGGACGCGGTCGTGCGCGCGGCCGTACGCACGGTGGCCCCGGGCGGATATGTGGTGATCGGCGACAACCGGCACGCGGGGCTGCACACCGAGTTCAGCACGTGGGTCGAGCGGCGGCGCGGCACCGGCCCCGATCTGGCCGATCGCGCCGAGGCCAGGGCCGCGCGGGACGAGGAACTGCTGTTCGACCCCGTCGCGCTGGCGCGGATCGCCGCCAAGGCCGGTGCCGGCGCCGGGCGCGAGATCAGGATCGCGACGTTCCCCAAGCTCCTCGACGCGGATTCCGAGCTGACCCGCTACCGCTTCGACTGCGTTCTCGCGGTCGATCCGGCCTTTCCGACGGCCGATCCCCGCCCGCTGCGCTGGCCGGACGTCGCAGACCGGCTGGACACCGTGCTCGACGGCTCCGGCGTCCGGATCCCGGACATCCCCAACGGCGCTCTCCCCGATGCGCCGGGGTCGTCGATCACGGCCGCCCGGTTGGCCACGCTGGTGGCACGGAACGACGCGAGCGTGACGCTGGCCGCCCACGATCCCCGGCTGCTAGAGGTGGTGTCCCCCGCGTCGGCGGCTTGGCGCCCGGCCGCCGAGGTC
Source organism: Amycolatopsis sp. NPDC057786 (assembly GCF_042797905.1). Taxonomy (NCBI): domain Bacteria; kingdom Bacillati; phylum Actinomycetota; class Actinomycetes; order Pseudonocardiales; family Pseudonocardiaceae; genus Amycolatopsis; species Amycolatopsis sp. NPDC057786. The sequence continues at coordinate 67,363 of NZ_JBHVKW010000014.1, read as the reverse complement.
GCCGCGCTGCCCGGCGGGAACACCCACGAACCCTTGCGGCGCTTCGCCCTGCAGCGGTTGCGTGCCACGGCCCGCGCCTGTTTGCGCGACCTGCCCGGCGCCCGCGGTGTCACGGTGGAGGTCGACCCCGCTCCGCATCCGGCGAGCACGTCGTGATCGCCGCGGAACCGTGCCACCAGGCCGGTCTGGCCGCCATCGACGGCGTCGACCTCGCGGCCCTGCCCGAGGCGATGCGCGGGCTGGACGACGCGGCGACGGACACCATGGCGGCCACGCTTCGCCGGGCCGGACTGTTCCGCCCCGGCGTCAGCCACCGCCCCGAGCAGGTCCTCCAGCGGCTGCGGGTCGCCGAACGGCACCGCTGGATCGTCCGCGGCTGGCTGCGCGCCCTGATCGGACACGGGAAGCTGCGCGCGTCGGACGACGGCACCGTACTGCGTGACCTCGCCCCGGCGCCCGCGCATCCCGCGCCACTGGCCGAATTGTGCGCGCGGCTGGGTTATCCGCCTGAGGTGAGCGGGTTCTTCGACGCTACGGCGGCGCGGCTGCCCGAGCTGCTACGCGACGAAGTCACCCTGCAGTCCGTGCTGTTCGGGACCGACAGCACGGCGACCGCGGACGGCGTCTACCGCGAGAACGTGATCAACGGCTACCTCAACGCCGCTCTCGTGGACGTCCTTCGTACGGCATCGCCCGCGACGCCGCGCTTCCTGGAACTCGGCGCGGGTGTCGGGGCCACCGCGATCCCCGTCCTGAGTGGACTGACCGGCGACCTCGACTACCTGTTCACCGACGTGTCCCGCTATTTCCTCGACACGGCGAAGAAGATCCTGGCGCACGACGATCGGGTGCGGTTCGGCGAACTCGACATCAACGACCCCGGCACGCACTCGGTCGAGCCGGAATCCTGCGACGCCGTGATCGCGGCGAACGTCCTGCACAACGCCGTCGACGTCCGTGCCGTTCTCGAAACGGCGCGGTCCTGGCTGCGGCCGGGCGGGTTGCTGCTGGTCGTCGAGTCGTGCGGCGACCTCCTCCAGGCCGCGGTCTCCATGCAGTTCCTGATGTCCCCGGCCGCCGGTCGTCCCGCGGCGGGCTCGGCGGATCTGCGCGCCGGGAGCGACCGGATCTTCCTCACCCGCGACGAATGGCTCGGCGAATTCCGCCACGCGGGCCTGCGGCCGCTGCTGGACCTGCCCCGTCGCGACCACCCGCTCAGCACCCTCGGCCAGTCGCTGCTGGCCGCCACCCCTTCGGAACCTGGAGAACTTTCATGACCACCACCCTTGACCACCGGGAGCTCCTGGCCGAGATCTGGGGCAAGCTGCTCGGGCTCGCCCCAGCCGAGGTCCCGCACGACGCGGGTTTCCTCACCCTCGGCGGCGATTCCGTGCTCGCCGTCCGCATGTCCGCGCAGGTCCGCAAGCAGCTCGGCGTCGTACTCGCGCTGTCCGACATCCGCGTCGAGATCACTCTCACCGAACTCGCCGAGCTGATCGCCCGCCGCGCCACCGGCGGTGGCCGGGCGCTGCCCGTGGAGGTCGCCAAACGCGCCGACCCGGACGAGCCGTTCCCCCTGCTTCCCTTGCAGCAGGGGTATTTCGTCGGCCAGCAGGACGGCTGGGAACTGTCATACCCGTCGGCGCACCACTACGTCGACATCGGACTGTCCGAAGTGGACCCCGACGACGCGCCGGAAGCGCTCCAGGACGCGCTGCGCAGGCTGGTCGTGCACCAGCCGACGCTGCGAGCCCGCGTGCTGCCCGACGGACGGCAGCGCATCCTTCCCGCCGACGATCCGGCCACCGTGCCCGGCCTCGTCGTCAACGACCTTCGCGGCGTCCCGGCCGACGACGTCGCGCGCTCACTGGCTTCCCTGCGGCACGAGATGAGCACGAACGGCCCCAATCCCGGCGAAGGCCCGGGGATCGACATCCGGCTGACACTGCTCGACGACGGCAACGCGCGGCTGCACTGCGCGGTGAGCCTGCTCATCATCGACGGCTGGTCGTCCAATGTGTTCTATCGCGACCTGTTCGCGCTGGTCGCCGACTGGAACGCCACCCTCGCGCCGCTGGAGGTCGACTACGGCGACTACGTGACGTCGGTTCGGCGGCTGCCCGGCACCGCGGCGTGGGAGGCCGACCGCGACTGGTGGTTCGACCGGCTCCCCGGCTTCGGGCAGCCGCCCGCGCTGCCGCTGCGTCTCGACCCCGCAGAGGCGCGCCCGGATCTCATGGCCACGACGCAGCGGACCCTGGACGCGGCGACCTGGGCCGCCGTGCGCGCACAGTGCGCCGCACACGGTGTCACCCCTTCCGCGGCCGTGTTCACCGCCTACGCGTGCGTTCTCGCCCGTGCCGCCGGGCATCGCGTCATGCTGCTGAACTCCTTGCAGCTCAACCGGTTGCCCCTGCATCAGGACGTGCACCGCATCATCGGCGCGTTCGCGTCGACCATGCTGATCCCCGTCGAGCTGGACGCTTCCGCTTCTTTCGCCGACCTGGCGCTGGCGTGCCAGCGTCAGTTCGGCGACGCCGCCGCGCACAACCTCGTCAGCGGTGTCGAGGTGTCCCGTGAGCTGGGCAGGCACCGCGGCACGCACCGGCCGGTGGCGCCTGTGGTCTTCCAAAGCACCCTCGGCATGGACGCGGCGATGGGCCAGCGGCTGCCAGGGGACGCCGGGCCGCTCGGGGTGATCGACATGCACGACCACCACCAGCAGCTCCGCACTCCGCAGGTCGCGCTCGAAGTCCGGCTGTTCGAACTCGACGACACCATGACCGCGGTGTTCTCCTACGTGGAGGAGATCTTCGAACCCGGCCTCATCACCGGCATGTTCGCCGAACTGCTCGACCACGTCCGGACGCTCGCCGAGCCGGGCGCCTGGGACTCGCCCGTACCGCTGCCCGGCCGGGAACATCCCGATCCGGCCCCGGACACCCTGGTACTGGGCAGGTATGCGCGATCCGACACGGCCGAGGCCGAGGAATCCGGCCCGCCGCGCGACGACGTGGAACGCCGGATCGCCGCGCTGTGGCAGGAGATCCTCGACGTCGCGGAAGTCGACCGGGCCGGGAACTTCTTCACGATGGGCGGGGATTCGCTGCTCGCCGTGCGCGCACTGGCCCGCGTCGCGCGCGAGACCGGCACCGCGGTGAGCGTCCGTGACTTCCTCGCCTCACCGACCCTCGCGAGTGTGGCCGCCCGGATCCGCGCCGCGCGGCCACATTCGACGTGAGCGGGCCGCTAAGCCTGTTCCGCGCCGGCCAATCCGGCGCGGAACAGGCCCTGCTCCAGCCAGACCGCCGCGCGCACCCCGTCGGCGGCGGCCTGGCTGACCAGCGTCAACGCGTCGGGCAGCACGGGCAGCCTCGCGAGGTCTCCCGCCGCGGCCACCCCTGGCACCGTGGTGGCCTGGAACTCGTCGACCCGGACACAGCCGTCCGCGAGGATTTCGCAACCGAGGTCGGCGGCGAACGGCGCGCCCTGGCGCGTCGGGGCCCGGTGGAACAGCGCCTCGCGCCGCACCACCTCACCACCGGCCAGGTGGACCTCCACCGCGTCCAGCTCACCGGCGACCCGCTCGACGCGGTCCGTCCGCACCGGGATCCCCGCCTTGTCCAACCGGGCCAGTGCTTCGGCGGGCAGCTCGTGCTCGCCGTCGGTCAGGACCACGACGTCCTTGCCGAACCGGTCGGCGACGTAGAGCCCGAGCATCACCTGCGGCACGTCACGGCCGAGTACGGCGAGGGTTTTGCCGGTGGTCTCGTAACCGTGGCAGAACGGGCAGTGGAACACGCATTTTCCGAACCGCTCGGCCAGTCCAGGGATGTCCCAAGGCTCGTCCACCTGCCCGGTGGCGAGCACGAGCCGCCGCGCCCGCTCGACGCGGCCGTCCGCCAGCTCCACACGGAAATCGTCCAGTTCCCCGGAAACCGCCGTCACCCGCGCGGTTTCCAGCCGGACCGTTTCGTAGCCGGACAGTTCGTCCCGGCCGACGCGCAGCAGCTCCGCCGGGGAGAACCCGTCCCGGCTCAGGAACATGTGCACGCCGTCGGAAGGAGCGTTGCGCGGCTGCCCCGCGTCGAACACCAGCGTCGAACGCCGTTGCCTGCCCAGTACTTGCGCGGCGCTCAGCCCCGCGGCCCCGCCGCCGATCACGATGACGTCGAACACGATCACACTCCCTCGACCAGGTCCTGATAATGACTATCACTATCAGAAATCACCTGACCGGTCGATGTCCCCACTCGGAAAGGTCCTGGCAATGACCATCGCGATCCTCGGCGGCTACGGCGCCGTCGGCGCCACCGCGGCCCGGCGGCTCGCCGCCCACGGCGGCAACCCGGTCCGTGTCGGCGGCCGGAATCCTCGGTCCGCGTCCGCGTTGTGCGAAGAACTCGGCGACAACGCTTCCGCGCACGCCGTCGATCTGACCGACGGCCGTTCCCTGGCCACCTTCTGCGCCGGAGCCGCCGTCGTCCTCAACTGCGCCGGGCCCTCGTACCGCGTCCTCGACACCGTCGCACTCGCCGCCCGCGCCGTGGGCGCCCACTACGTCGACGTCGCCGGAGACCAGCCTCTGTTCCGACGGCTCGGCGCCTTGCCGCCGTCCGACCGGCTCGCCGTCATCTCGGCCGGTGTCATGCCCGGCCTGACCGCGATCCTGCCCCGGGGGCTGCTCGGCGACGACCCCGCGCGCACCGGCGTCGACCTGTACGTCGGTGGGCCCGTCCGGATCACACCGGTCTCGGCTCAGGACATCCTGCTGGCCACCGGACCCGACTTCGGCACGCCGCTGGCGTCGTGGCGCGACGGCGAAGTCGTCCAGGGATCCGTGAGTCCACAATGGAATGTCAGCCTTCCTCACTTCGGCCCCGCCGTGCACGCCCTGCCGTACCTGACCACCGAATCCGCGGATTTCGCGCGTCACCACGGCATCGGTGAGGTCCGGAGCTACTCGGTGTACGTGTCCGAACGGATCCCGACCACGCTGGCCACCGCCTGGGCCGAATCTCCCGACGACCCCACGGCCTGGGCCGGAGAGCTCGCCAAGGCCGCGACCGAAGACCTCTCCGAGCACGCGCCCCGCTACACGATCTTCGTGCGACGGCGCGACCTCGACGAGCGGAACCCGCCGGCCTGGCGGCTGCTCCAGACCACCGACCCATACCGCTTGAGCGGTGTCGTCGCCGCGCTCACCGCCCAAGCCGTCCTCGCGAGCGAGGCGACCGGACTCCACTCGGCGTGGCGATTCCTCGACCCGCACGAGACTTGGGCCGCCTTATCCGGCGATCCGCTCTGTCACACCGAAACGCACGGACCGGCTTCCCCTGCGCCACAACTCAAGGCCTGACGATCAGGACTTTCCTCCGGTGGACGAGGCGGCGCGCCGCCAGGCCGACTTGCGCAGCAGCCGCAGCCCGTTGAGGCCGACGATGATCGTGGAGCCTTCGTGCCCGGCCACGCCGAGAGGCAGGGGCAGATGGCCCACCAGGTCCCAGACGACCAGCACGCCGATGAAGGTGGCGGCGATGACCAGGTTGGCGATGACGAGCCGCCGGGCGCGACGGGCGAGGCCGATCACGGCGGGGATGGCCGCGAGTTCGTCCCGGGTGACGACCGCGTCGGCGGTATCGAGCGCGAGGTCGGATCCTCCCCGGCCCATCGCGACGCCGGTATGGGCCGCGGCCAGCGCGGGAGCGTCGTTGACGCCGTCACCGACCACCATCACCTTGGCGCCCCGCGCTTCCAGTTCGCGCACCGCGGCCACCTTGTCCTGGGGCAGCAGGCCCGCACGGACGTCGATGATGCCGACCTCGACGGCGAGGCGAGCGGCCGCGCGCCGGTTGTCACCCGTGAGCAGCACCGGCTCGGAACCGGTCAGCGCCGTCAGCCGGGTCACCGTCGCGGCCGCCGCAGGACGCACGCGATCGGACAGCCCCAGGACACCCGCCGGGCGGCCGTCGACGAGAACGACGACGGCCGTGTTCCCGGTTTCCTCCAGTTCGGCGACGGTGGCGCGAGCATGGTCGTGATCGTCTTCGAGCAGCCGCAGCGGGCTGCCGACCTCGATCCTGTGTCCATCCACGCGAGCCGACACGCCTCGTCCCGGCGCTGAAGTGAAGTCCTCGGCCGGACGCAGCGCGATCCCGGCATCGCGAGCGGCCGCCACGACAGCCCGGCCCAACGGGTGTTCGGAGGGATGTTCCGCGGCGGCGGCCAGCGCGAGCAGTTCGGTGTCGGCGATTCCGGCGCCGGGCAGGGCGCGGATCTCGGCCACCCGCGGCGTGCCTTCGGTGAGAGTGCCGGTCTTGTCGAAGGCCACGTGGGTGATCGCGCCGAGCCGTTCGAGCACGACGGCGGATTTGACCAGCACGCCGTGCCGCCCGGCGTTCGCGATCGCCGACAGCAGCGGAGGCATCGTCGCGAGCACCACCGCGCACGGCGACGCCACGATCATGAACGTCATCGCCCGCAGCAACGTCGGTTCGAGCGCGGCACCGAACAGCAACGGGATCACGAACAGCGCCACCGTGGCGGCGACCATGCCGATCGAGTACCGCTGCTCGATCTTCTCGATGAACAACTGCGTGCGCGCCTTCGTGGCACTGGCCTCCGCGACCATCGCGACGATCCGCGCGATCACCGTGTCCTCGGCGGGCCGCGTGATCCGCACCCGCAGCACGCCGGTTCCGTTGAGGGTGCCGGCGAACACCTCGTCCCCGGCCGTCTTGTCGACCGGCAGCGACTCACCGGTGATACTCGCCTGGTCGACGTCGCTCGAGCCCTCGACGACCTCGCCGTCACCGCCGATCCGCTCACCCGGCCGCACGACGATCAGATCGCCCACCCGCAGCACGGCCGTGTCGACGATCTCCTCGCCCACGTCGGTGAGCCGAGCCGCCCGCTCGGGGGCGAGGTCGAGCAGCCCGCGCACCGAGTCCTCGGTGCGTTTCGTCGCGATCGCCTCCAACGCCCCGGAGATGGCGAAGATGACGATCAGCAGCCCGCCGTCGAAAACCTGCCCGATCGCCGCGGCACCGATCGCCGCGAGGACCATCAGCAGGTCGACGTCGAGTTTGCGCTCCCACAACGCCTGCAGGCCAGCCCAGCCCGGCTCCCAGCCACCGGTGACATAGCAGGCCAGGTACAGGCCCCACCACAGCCAAGACGGCCCATCGGTGACCTGGACCAGTGCTCCCACCAGGAACAGGACCGTCGCGGCGGACGCCCACCGCACTTCCGGCAGCACCCACATCCCCGCCCTGCGCCGCCGGGGCACGGTCCGATCGGCAAGGCTCGCGCGCTCACGCACATCCGTAGTCACGCAGATAGCATATATACGCAGTCACGCAGATACGCAAGAAGCTGGGCAGCCAGGTATGCTCGCCGCATGCACACGTCGCTGCCGGACTTCGACATGCCCAACGAGGAGCAGGTACACCTGGCCGCCGAGTCCTTCCGCCTGCTGGCCGACCCGACCCGGATCAAGGTCCTGTGGGCGCTGTTGCAGGGCGAATCCTCCGTCGCCTGCCTCGCCGAACTCGCCGGCGCCGCCCCCACCGCGGTCAGTCAGCACCTGGCGAAACTCCGGCTCGCCGGCTTGGTCAAAGGCCGCCGCGAAGGCACCTTCGTCTACTACTCCGCCGCGAACGAGCACGTCGGCAGGCTGCTCAAACAGGCCCTCTTCCACGCCGACCACATCGACGCCGAGCCCAGGGCGGCCGCGCGTTGATCTGATCCGCCGGGGCCAGCGGCTCAATCGTGGTCGGGGATCCCGTGCAGATGATGGTCGGCCGCGTTCATGACCTCCGCCAGCAGGCGCCGGACGTGCCCGCCGCGGGCGCGGTAAAGGATCCGCCTGCCGTCCCTGCGCTGCGTGACCAGCCCGGCCAGCTTGAGCTTGGCCAGATGCTGGGACACCGCCGGACGCGCGATCGTCACCGCGGCCGCCAGCGACGCGACGTCGTACTCCTCGCCGCTGAGCAACCACAGCATCCGCATCCGGGTCGGATCGGCCAGCATCCGCAACGCCGTGGACGCGACCTCGACCTGGTCATCGGGAGGCAGCCGGGTCCACTGGTCGCCTGATTCGTCATGTGCGTACATGAGCACCTATCATGGAAGGAGCATCGAGCGGCTGGAGTGGTGGAGCGTGTCGTTGTTCGGCCATCGGGACTACCGGCATCTGTTCGGGGCGCAGCTGGTCGCGCTGTTCGGCACTGGATTGACGACCGTAGCGCTCGGGCTGCTGGCCTACGACTTGGCGGGCGCCAGTGCCGGTGCGGTGCTGGGAACCGCGCTGGCGATCAAGATGATCACCTACGTCACGGTCGCGCCGCTCGCCGGGGCCTACGCCGACCGGGTGCCACGACGGCTCTTCCTCGTTTCACTGGACGCCGTCCGCGCGCTCGTCGTCCTCGCGCTGCCCTTCGTTGACCAGGTCTGGCAGATCTACGTTCTGATCGTGGTCCTGCAGTCCGCGTCGGCGTCGTTCACCCCCACCTTCCAGGCCGTCCTCCCGGACATCCTGCCCGACGAACGCGACTACACGAAGGCGCTCTCGCTGTCGCAGCTGGCGTCGACGATGGAGAGCCTGCTCAGTCCCCTGCTGGCCGCGGCCGTGCTCAGCCTCGTGTCCTTCCACTGGCTGTTCACCGGCACCTCGATCGGGTTCGTCGCCTCCGCCGCCCTGGTGCTGAGCACCCGCATCCCCGACGCGACCCGCAGCGACCGCGGCGGAGTCCGGGACCGCACCCTCGCCGGGATCAAGATCTTCACCGCGACCCCGCGCCTGCGCGGAGCCCTCGGCCTCGACCTGGTGGTCGCCGCGGTCGGCTCGGTCGTCATGGTCAACACGGTCAACTACGTCCAGGACACCCTCGGCCGATCCCAGGCCGACGTCGCGCTTCTCCTGGCAGGCAACGGTATCGGCACCATCCTGGTCGCGCTCCTGCTCCCCCGCGCCCTCGACCGGATCCCCGAACGCACCGTCATGCTTTCCGGCGGCGGAACCCTCCTCGCCGGAATGACCGCCGCGATCGCACTGTCCACAGCGGACACCGGCGGCTGGCGATGGGGTGCGGCACTGACGGTCTGGGCGATCATCGGCCTCGGCGCCGGACTGGTGCTCACCCCCGTCGGCCGGGTCCTGCGCAAATCCGGCCACCCCAGCGACCGGCCCGCGATCTTCGCCGCCCAGTTCTCGCTGTCGCACGCCTGCTGGCTGCTCGCCTACCCCATCGCCGGCCGGCTCGCCACCACCGCCGGATTCACCGTGACCTGGCTCGTCCTCGGCGGACTCGGACTCCTCGGGCTCGCCGTCGCCGTCCAGTCATGGCCACGCCGCGATCCCCTGTTTCTCGAACACACCCACCACGGGCCTGTCGACCCCGCTCACCTCGCCGACGCCGTCCAGGTCGACGACGGCACGTGGCGGCACAGCCACGAGTTCGTCATCGACCGGCACCACCGCCGCTGGCCCGTGGCCTCGTGAGTGATCCCGCTGGCCCGGCGTCGAACTCGTATGTCGTGAAGGGTCCCTTTGAGACCTTCATCGTCTTAAAGGTGCCCTTCATGACATCCCACGACCGCGAAACTCTCGTGAGCGCGAGTACATGAAAGTCACCGGTACGCGTCAGACGCGGACGATCATCTTCCCCACGTTCTCCCCCTGGAGCATGCCGATGAAGGCGTCGACGACGTGGTCGAAACCCACGACCACCGTCTCGTCCACTTTGACCTCACCGCTTTGCAGGTGCGGAACGAGGAATTCCTCCAGCTCGCCTTGGCGATGCCGGTGATCGCGGACCAGGAACCCTTCCAGCCGCAGGCTTTTGTCGACGATGTCGAAGAGATTGCGCGGACCCGGCGGAGGTTCGGTGTTGTTGTACTGACTGATCGCACCGCACCACGCGATCCGGCCGCGTTCGCGCAGGGCGCTGATGGCCGCCTCGAGGTGGTCCCCGCCGACATTGTCGAAGTACACGTCGATCCCGTCGGGGGCGGCCGCGGCGAGTTGATCGCGGACCGGCCCGTCGTGGTAGTCGAAGGCACTGTCGAACCCTAGATCGTCGACGAGATGCTTGACCTTGGCCGCGGAACCGGTGCTTCCGATCACCCTCCCGGCACCGAGCAGACGCGCGAGCTGACCCGCCGAGCTTCCGACGCCACCGGCAGCCGCCGAGATGAACACGGACTCCCCTTCGCGCAACCGCGCGATCTCGGTCAGCCCGACGTAGGCACTGAGCCCCGTTCCGCCGAGGATGCCCAGGTAGGCACTGACCGGCACGCCCACCACCGACGGCAGCACCCGCGCGTCGCCCTTCTCCACCAGGGCGTGCGTACGCCAGGCCTGCCGATGGAACACCAGGTCGCCCTCGGCCAGCCCGTCGGCGCGCGAGTAGACGACGCGGCCGATCGACCTGCCTTCCAGCGGAACGTTCAGCTCCCAGAGCTCGTCCATGGATTCGCGCATGTACGGGTCGACGGAGAGATAGAGGTTCTCCACCAACGCCATTCCGGCCGACGGTTTCGGGACGGCACCCTCCACGAAGGCGAAGTCCTCCGGCACCGGCAACCCCCGCGGGCGCCTCACCTGATGCACGGCCCGTGACCGGTCAGCCATCGTTTCTCCCTCGTCTCATCGAGTCACCGGCACCTTCGGCCGGAATCCGAGCGCCACCCACAACCCGCACAAGGTGAAGGCCGCCAGAACCGCCGCGAGACCGACGAAGGCGGAACCGAGCGAGACCTGCGAAGCGCCGCCGATCAGCGGCATCAGCAACGCGGTGCCCAAACCGATCGACAAAAGTCGCAACGAAGCCATTTTCGCCTTGTCCGCGTCGCCGGCGTGCTGCTGCAGGGTGGTGATCAGCCAGGTGAGGCTGTTGAAATTGGCGAAGCCGACGACGAAGTAGCCCAGAAAGTGCACCACCGGCTGGCTCGACGCCGACAGGAGCAAGGCCATCGCGGCCTGCACGCCCACCCACACCGGCAGCAACCGCTGGGTGACGGTGTAGCGGGTGACGACGCTCGCGGCGAGCATTCCGATGCCGAACGTCGCCTCCAGCGCGGCGATGAACCAGCTTTGGCCGCCGTAGTGGTCGGCGACCAGCGGCACGACCAGCGTGCTCAAGCTGTGCGCCGCGACGAAATCCGCCGCGCACAGCACGAGCATCCCGAAGACCACCAGCTCGCCGCGGTACTGACGGAGCATCTGCCGCCAGTCACGGACGGCGGCGGGCAGTGCCGCGCGGAGCGGTACCGACGAAAGCGCGCCCCGGCCTTCAGCCTTGTCCAGCCTCACCGTGGACATCCACACCGCGGCGCCCGCCGATCCCGCCGCGGTCAGCAGCAGCGCGTGGGCGGCGGTGCCCACGGTCAGCACCAGGCCGAGGAGCGCCATCCCGCCCAGGACACCGACCTGGATCGCCGCGCCACTCAGTCCGTTGACCTTGACCTTGTTCTCCTCGCTCACGTGATGGGCGATGAACTTGAACAAGGCCGTTCGCTGGACGTTGTCGAGCATCGCCAGCACCAGCGCGGCGACCGTGATCAACGGGACCGCGTGCGGGACCGCCCCCGCCCCGGCCACGGCGATCGCCAGCACCACGATCGCTCGCGAGAAACTGCAGATCGCGTACACCCGTTGCGATCTGAGGCCGTCGACCAGCGGGCCGGCGAACGGCAGGACGGCGATCGCGCCGATTCCCTGCGCGGTGACCACCACCGCGAACGCCAGCGGCGTGCCGGTGATGGTGAACAACAGCTGTCCCAACGCGAGGACATAGACCCCCACCCCCACGCTCGACAGCAGGATCGAGCCGAGGACCGTGCGCGACTTGGGGTCCCGCCAGATCATCGCCGCTCCAGCCGTCGGTCGATGATCGGCTTGATCTTGCCGCTCACCGGATCACGGTCGAGCCCGCCCTCGGCATGGCATTCGACGACGAGGTCGAAAACGTCCAGGGTGTTGTCGAAGTCGTCGAGATCCTCGTCGAGTTCGAACCACTCCAGCAGGTGAGCGCGTACCTCCGCGGGATCCGGCGACGACGGCGACTCCATCCGCATGACCAGGGTCTCCGTGCCGCCGTGCGAGATGATTTCGACCTGCAGCTGGGACACCTGGAACTTCGCCAGCGCGGCCATCACCTCCCGGTAGCCCAGTCGGCTCCGGCTCGCCATGATCTTGATCAGCCCGTCGGAACGGCCGAGGTACTCCAGCACCTTGCCCGAAACCCCGCAGCCGCACTCGTGGTGGTAGACGCGGCCACTGTCCCCGATCCGGTACCTGATCAGCGGCCCTTCGAACTTCTGCAGGCTCGTGATCAGCAGATCGCCGGGTTCACCGTCCGGCATGGGCTCGCCATCCTCGCCGACGACCTCGATGAGGTTGTAGTCCTCACACAGGTGGTGCGTCGTCCCGCTCAGCTCGCCGCATTGATAGCCGAGCTGGGCCCCGTCGTTCGCGGCGAGGATGCTGGAGATGACCTCAGTGCCGAGGTTCCCCCGCAACCAGACCTTGTCGGTCTCGCTCATCGGCAAGCCGCCGTAGATGACCTTCTGAAGGCGTAGTCGGGGACGGCGTGCCTTCGCCTCGCGCAGCAAGGGCATGATCAGCGCGGGCTGCCCGACGAGCACGTTGGGGGCGAAGATGTCGGTCAGTGTCACCAGATCCTCGACCGAGATGGCCTGGCCCATCGTGTAGCACTCCACCGGCATCCTGGCGAACTCGCTGAGCGTGGTGGTGAGCCCGCCGTACATCTTGCCGCCGTAGAGGGTGTTGATCACGCGGTCGCCCGCGCGCAACCCGAGCTCGTAGAAGAGCGGCACGGCCTCGCGCACCATGTTCTCCCAATCGGTGCGCGAATACACGACATAACGCGGCTGCCCGGACGAGCCTCCGCTGCGCAGCACCTCGCCGCTGGGAAGGTCGTCGGTGAGCATGTCCCTGGCCGCGGGCAGCGAATGCGCGTCCAGGTCGGTCTTCTCCAGCACGGGCAGCCGCGCCAGGTCCGCCAGCCCGTCGACGACCGGAAGGTCACGGTAGAAGGCGGTGCGCCGGGCCCGTTCGACGACGTACCGGAGTTTGGCGTCCAGCCGCCCGCTCCCCCGCGTGTCGTCGAGGCTCCGGACGACCGAAAGCCGGGTGCCCATCAGGTAGTCCCGGTGGAACAGCCGCCGGACCCAGTCCGACCGGCAGTCCAGCTCCAGCGCCGAACCCGCGGCCCTCGCCACCTCGCCGGCTCTCCCCGGATCGACGTGGATCCGGAGGTCCCCCGAATTCGCTTGCCCGGCAGTGCCGAACAACTCCTCGTCGCCCCACTCCACCGACGGACCGCCCGGCCGGATCGGGACCAGGTCCGGGACGTGGACGACCACCCCGTCCGGGACGACCTCGCGTTCGTCGGCCATTCGTGCCTCCGGCACCGGGAAACCGGGCTGCCGCAGCAGTTTGATCAGCCCTTCCCAGAACGGCCGCCTCGCTGTGCGGATGACCACGGAGTCGCCCGCCGCCCAGCCGAGCAGAAGCCCCCGCAAAGTGTTGCCCGCACGCCGATCGTCCAAGACCAGCGTCCCGATCGGCCGGAACTCCTCGACGTCGTTGGTGTCGACCAGCACCCGCCAGGGGTACTGGTCCAAACCGCCGAAAAGCTCGTCGAGCGCTCGGGCCAGGCCACCTCCGGCGAAGATCGCCGCCAGCCGGGACAGGCCGGCTTCCGCCAGGAACGTGTTCAGCTCACCGTCCGGGTCTCCGGACAGCGCGGCCGCCGCATGGTCGACCGTCAGCACCAGGTCGGTCGGGTAGTACCTCATTCCGTTCCTCCAGCATCGACCGAAATGGATCGCGCGCACTCGATGAGGAATCCCCTCAGCACACGGGCGTCGCGATGGGAAGCCTCGATGAAGACCGGCGCCAGCCACTCGTGGTACGTGACGTGGTCGGGCAAGGGATCCGTGGGTGCCAGCTGGTGAACCTGGTCCACACAGGAATGTGCGCGCAGGTGATCGGGGATCGTGATCGTATGCCCGCGTCCGCCTTCCAGGTGGTGGCCGGGGAACACGAGCCAGCCGTGGTACCGGCCGCTGGCCGCGGCGGGCTCCGGCCGGTCCAGGCCGAGCCGGATCGCGATCTCGTGCGCGGGCAGGTGCACGCCGCGATGGCGCTGGTGCGCCGTGATCACGCCTGCGCCACCGACCCGGTTGGCGGCCTCCAGGAAGACCAGTTCTCCTTGCGGCGTCTCGAACATCTCGAGATGCAGAGAGCCTTCCTCGATCTCCAGAGCTTTGACCACCTGCTCCGCGAACGTCCGGTGCCGGGGGTCGAACGGGATCTGGTGCGACCCGAGCGGCAGGCCGTCCACGAAGTCGATGGGCTTGTTGACGTAGCGGCTGACCACGAGCTCGACCAGCGCGCCGGCGCTCACCAGACCGTCGGCGTGCAGGATCTCACCTTCGACGTACTCCTCGAGCTGGTAGTCGTGTCGCTCGTCCAGCTTCCAGTAGGCAGCCAGGGCTTCCATCGCGGTCGCGTAGACGTGGACGTCCTCGCTGGAAGCGCCTCGACGTGGCTTGAGGACGGTCTTGTCCCGCCACGGCAAAGGGCGGCAACTCATCGGAGCCGCGACGAACCGGGGATACCGCAGTCCCGATTCGGCGAGCGCCTCCTTCATGCTCACCTTGTCCCGGATCCGTTCCAGTCGCGACAGCGAGGTGCCCGGCAGCCCCAGGTGGTTCCGCACGTGCCAGGCCTCCAGCTGCCCGAACTCCGAAAGCGAGAGCACCTTTTCGAAACCGTCCGCGCGCGAGACACGGGACGTGATCCCCTCCACCAGGTCCTGACCGTCATCGAGTTCGATGCGGACGCAGCGAAGATCGTCCGGCAGATCCGCCATCCGGCGCGGAAGACCGATGTAGGTCACCTCGTGACACTGGTGGTCGAGCGCGGCGCGATAGTCGATTTTGGCGTCGGGCACCTGATGAATGACCAAGATCTTCATTCCTGACACTCCAAGGCCGTGATCCCCCAGCTGAAGCCCATGGCGCTGGTCGCGAGCAGGATCAGGTCGCCGGGCCGCAGCCTTTCCTCCGCCATCAGCCCCTGCAAGGCGATCAGCGTGTCGGCGCAGCCCATATGGCCGAGCCGGTCGTAGTTGAAGACGCTCTTGCCCACCGGGATGCCGATGCCGCGGAGCAGCTTCTCGTGCATGCTCCGGTCACCGTGGTTGATCAGGAACCAGGCGATGTCCTCCGGCCCCCTGTCCAATGCGGACAGTGTCTCCGCCACCAGAGCAGCGAAGTTCTCGACGTAAGCCGCCGCGAGTCCTTCGCGATGGCTTTGCCGCCGGATGGTGACCCGGTCCGGCCGTCTTTCCCCCGCGTAGTAGTCGGACCAGCCTGGATCGGTGCGCATCGCCGAGTGCAGCATCTTGAACACCGGCGCGCCGCGGCCGAGCAGCACCGCGGCACCCGCGTCCCCGAAATTGAAGAGTGCCTTGGAATCCGGGTCGCCGTAGTCGACGAGGCGGCTCAACCGGTCCCCGGTGAGCACCAGGGTGTACTCGCTGCGGCCGAGGTCGAGGTCGTCGCAGGCGACCCGGACGGCCGCCGTCAGCGCGTTGCAGAAGTTCACCACTTCGAAGCAGTGCGCCCGATCGATGCCCAGTTCATGCGCCACCTTGGCCGCGGGCGACCAGAACGGGATGTCCCATTCGCCAGAGCCGGCGTAGATCACCTGCCCGATGGCGGAACGGGGCACCCCCGCGCGGCCGAGCACCGCGACGGCGGCGGCGAGCGCGAGTTCCCACGCTTGTTCCCCTTCTCCCAGCGCGGGGAACTCCTCGCAATGCGTGATCGCCAGGATCTCCGCCATGTCCACACCGGACTCGGCGTGCATGTCCTGGACTTTCGCACTGGACCGCGGGAACACCACCTCGAAGTCGAGGATCCCGCTCACCGTTCGTCCGACGCGATACTGATCCGGTGCACCGTGCGGGACACACCGGGCTCGACGGCGGTCGCCGCGTGGTACGTCGTCGCGGTCTTCCACACCACGAGGTCGTTCGGTGTCCACCGGTGGGTGTAGACGTGGGCTTCGTCCTGGATCAGCTGGTCCAGGAGCGTGAAGAAGGCCTCGTTCTCATTGGCGTCGAACCCGTTCACCGAGTCCATGTACTCCGGTGCGCCGTAGACGTACTCGCGGCCGTTGTCCGGATCCACCCGGACCAGCGGGTGTTCCACCTTCGGGTGTTCGAGGTCGACCTTCGCCCTCAGCTCGGCGATGGACAGGCCGACGTCCTCGGCGCGGACCCGGAACCGCTTGTTCACCGTGTGCAGCGCTGTGCGCCCGGCGACCTTGGCCTTCCATTCCTCGGGCAGCCGGTCGTAGACGTCGGCCGCGTTGGCGTAAAGGGTGTGGCCGCTGGTTCCCGGGACATTGACCCCGTGGAGCATCGTGTACGGCGCGGGGTTGCCGATATAGGACGAATCCTGGTGCCAGAAGTTCCCGACCCTCGCGACCCCGATCGGCTTGTCGTTCTTCACCTCGTTCGAGGAGATCATGATCTCCTCGATCTCGGGATGGCGGTACTTGGCCATCAGGAACGGCACCGGCCTGCCGAGCCGCTGGGCCAGTTCCAGCTGCTGTCGCGGCTTCAGCTCGATACCGCGGACGACCACGAGCTCCCGCTGGTGAAGGATCTCGGTGAACTTGCCGAACACCTCGTCCGTGGCCAGTTCCTCGTAGGTGAGGTCCAGCATCTCCGAACCGATGAAGGAGGTGAGTTCGTTGATCCGCATTTCTTCTCCTGGAATAGGGTCGGTCTTCGGTGGTTCATTCCTCGATGGACAGGCACTGCCCGAGCGCGCTGACGAAGCCGTCGATCTGCTCAGGCGTCCGATAGGGAGCGACGGTGATCCGGAATCGCTCACCGCCCTTGGGAACGGAAGGGAAGTTGACCGGCTGCACGTAGATGTCGTGCTCGTCGAGCAGCCGCTTCGACACCTTCTTGACTCGATCACTGCCCGGCACGAGCACCGGGACCAGATGGCTCTCGGCGTCGAGGAACTCGATACCCGCCGCGCGGAGGGCGTTCTTCAGGTAGGCGACGTTCGCCCGCAGGTCGCGCCGCAGACCCTCGTCACGCCGGATGACTTCGAGGCTCTTGAGCGTCCCGTCCAGCACGGCTCTGGGAATGGTGGTGGTGAAGATGAACCCCGGCGCGTGGGAGCGGACGTAGTCCAAGGCGCTGTCCGGGCCTGCCACGTACCCGCCGGTGGTGCCGACGGCCTTGCCGAACACCCCCTGGATGAACGTCGCACGGTGCTCGCCGACCTCTTCGCAGATACCCGCGCCCGTCGGCCCGTTGGGCCCGATGGCATGTGTCTCGTCGATGAAGGTCAGCGCGTTGTACTTCTCGGCCAGATCGCAGATGGCCGTCACCGGGGCGGTGTCACCGTCCATCGAGTACACGGACTCGAACACGATGAGTTTCGGCTCCTCGGGTTCGTACTCGCCCAGCGCCTGTTCGAGCGCCGCCAGATCGTTGTGCGGGAAAATGTGCTTGCGGCTTCCCGAGCGCCGGATCCCCTCGATGAGCGACCGGTGGTTGAGCGAGTCCGAGAAGATCACCAGGTCCGGGATGCCCGCCGCCAGCGTCGTGAGCGTCTCGAAGTTCGCGACGTAGCCGCTCGTGAAGACGAGTGCGCGCTCTTTCCCGTGCCACGTCGCGAGTTCGGCTTCCAGCTGAACGTGCGCTTCACTGGTTCCCGCGATGTTGCGCGAACCGCCGTTGCCGACACCGTGCAGTTCCGCGGAGTCGATCTGCGCCTGGATCACGTCCGGATGCTGGCTCATGCCGAGGTAGTCGTTGGTGCACCAGACCTGGATCTTCCGGCCGGAGTGCAGCGCGTGCCCCTGTTCGGCGGCCAGGTAACTGCACGGGATGTAGTGCCGGTAGAGGCCGCTCAGTTTCAGGTCTTCGACCTTCGCCCTGAGTATGTCCAAAGTGGATTCGGTACTTCGCGTGGCGGATATCGTGGGCATGCTTGTCCCCATTGTTCTCGGTGATTGCGGGTACGAGTGGCCGAGCCGAGGTCAACCGGCTACCGGCAAGGTGAGCTCACTGAAGCCGAGCTGCGCGGAAATCCGGGTTCCCGCCGGATAACGCAACGTGAAGTCGCGATCGGTGGAGATCAGGACGACCCCCAGGCGGTGCCCCGCCTTGAAGCGGTATTCCTGCGGTTGCAGATCCCATCGCAACGTGTAGGTCCGGTCCGGGCTCAGCGGTTCGGTGACACTCGCCGAATGCCGGTTGCGCACGTCGAGCCAGCCGCGGCTGACCACCTGGTAAGGCGTCTGCGCGGTGGTGTACCGGTAGATCGCCCGGCAGCCGGAATTGCCGGGAACGCTGTCACCGAAACACCAGGATTCGTCGGTGGGCCCGAATCCGGTCGGCCGGGTATCGGTGCCGTAGTCGACGAGGAGCGCGGTCAGGTACGGCGACGGCCCGGTCACCGAAGCCCGCAAAGTCACTTCGGGAACCCCGGAAATCCGCACGTCCTTCGGCAACGGCCCGGTCAGGTAAACGAGCCGGTTGGGGTCGGCGTCGCCCGTATCGGCGACGAGTTCGTCGGCGGTCCGCCCGGGCGCGTCGACGAATTCCTGGCGCTGTCCGAAGCCTGACGGCCACTGCGCCAGTTCGCCCGGCTGCGCCCGGGAATCCCCCGCTCCGAAGCGGAAGGTCACCGGACGCGCGGCCGGATCGGGCCAGTTCCGGTACCCCTGCCAGACCGTGGGCTCGGTCTCCACCTGGACCTTCGGCTCACTGAGAGCACCGTTGCGCACACCGTAGAGCCAGTGGTCGAACCACTGGTGGACGGCGTCGGTCCACACCTGCCGCCTGGAATGGAGGATGTCCACATGCGGCGTGCGCGCCAGCCATAGCCGCCGCGGGACATCGTTGCGCTCCAGCGCTTTCCACAATTCGGCGAACTGCTTCGGCTTGACGTTCCAGTCGCCGACACTGCCCACCTGGAACACACTGGCCTTGAACCGCGGAACGTCCTTGACGAAGTTGCGTTCGTGCCAGAAGGCGTTGTAGTCGCCGCTCGCCCTGTTCATCTCGCGTTCGATCCGATGGACGGCCTGGGCGCAAACACCCGGATTCTTGCGGGTGAGCACCACCTTGGCGTGCAGATCCGCGTCCTCACCGCCGTACCCGCCCGGTGCGACGACGCCGCCGTTCGCCCGGTAGTACTCGTACCAACTGGACACCGAACCGGTGGCCACGACGGTTTTCAGACCGGCCACGCCGGTTCCGGCGACGGCCAGCGCGAGAGAAGCGTTATAGGCGCCACCCGCCATCGCGACGTTCTTCGTGGACCAGTCCGCGCCGACCGCCGTGCCGTCCGCCGAGAACGCACTGGCACGACCGGTCAGCCACTCGATCACCGATTTCACGGCGAGCTTCTCGTCGGTACCGACGACACCCGGGCAGCCGTCCGACTCGCCGGTTCCCAAACCGCTCACGGAGAGGACCGCGTAGCCACGAGAGACGAAGTAGTTGTCGTAGTTGGTGCGTGCGTAGTCGACTCCGGGCCATGGCCCGGACGGCGGCGACCACGGGGACAACCGGGGCACATCGGTGACGTCCACCGGGTGATACGGCGCGTCGACCAGTCCGCCGAAATAGGGGCTGGCTTCCACTATCGACGCGACCTTGAGGCCTTGCCGCGTTTCCTTGGGCCGGGTCACATAAGCGGCGACACGATCTTTGCGGCCGTCGGCGTCACTGTCCACAGGCGTCTCGACGTACACCGTTTCACGTATTGCGTCGGCGTACGAAAAGACGGGTTGGGTTTTACCTTCACGCACGATCACTTCGGTCGCGGCTTCAGCCGTCGCGTGCGTGAGCGTGGCTCCCAAGGCAAGGCAGACACCGACGATCAGTCCACTTCGGACATTCCACAGGGTCGTCGTCGACCACCTTGACCAGGCATGATTCATCATCGAACTTCCCCCATCGCCAGTTGCGAGACGACTATGACCGACGGCCAACGGGGGCGCAAGACTTTCCAACCAGCAGACCCTTAAGGGCAACTTTTCGAACGCCCGACCTGCACCACCGACAGTTCGATCATTCTTTTTCCACCGATAAAATCGTTCAAGACCCGTGGATCATGCCGATTCAGGTGACATCGCCCTGAGCCGGGAACGAATCCCACCATGCAGACCGACTCCGGCCGCGCATGGGCACGGCCCGGTTTTCCGGTTCGTCGACCGAGCGAATCTCGTCCATCAGCCCGAATCGATGCGTCCATTTGCAGGAATACCGTCCGCCTGGACGGTATCGCGAGGTGCGCACGAAGTGAGAAAGCGTCGCGGTGATACTGGATGATGGGGGGATGTTGGTGCGCACGGAGAGGCTGCCACGGACTTCGCGGCAGCCGGCGAAGGTTCGGGTTCACACCCCCGTCGGCGTCGCCGAGGTGCTCTGGCGGGGTGACCCCGGAGAAGCCGACGGCCACCATCTCATCGAGTGGACGGTCGATGAGGACATCCTCTGGGCGCACAACACGCGGCCGGTTCCGCGTGCCGAGCCGGGACTTCGCCATGAGGGCGGCCGACTGGTCATGCGCGGGCGGCTTCAGCTGACCGACGACGGCGCCGCGTATCTTCAGCTGGGCGACTCGCCGATCCTGTTCGATCTCGCGGCACCGATTCCTGCCGATGCCGACGGTACCTGGGTGGAGATAGACGTAGGGGCAGACAGCGTCGCCGTCTGCCCCTATCGGATTTGACGCCTCAGGTCATGGCGACCAGGGTCCGCCGCTTGCCCGTGAACGGCTCGCGTCCGTGCGCCATCAGCATGTTGTTGATCACCATGATGTCACCCGGCTGCCACGGGAACGCGTAGCTGACCTTGTCGTACGTCGCCTTGATCGTGGCAAGGTCCGCCTGCGGGATCGGTGAGCCGTCGGCGAAGAACGCGTTGCGGGGCAGGTCTTCCTCCGGGTACAGCTCCAGCAGCGCCTCGCTGACCTCCTCCCCCAGGCTCGAGACGTGGAACAGATTGGCCTGGTTGAACCACACCGTCGCGCCGGTGTGCGGTTCCGCGACGAACGACGGCCGCACGTGCCGGGTGCGCAGGCCCTCGTCGGTCCACTCGTAGGTCTGCCCGTTGCCGGTGCAGTAGTCCTCCACCGTCTGGCGGTCGTCGGTCTGGAACGCCTCCTGCCAGGTCAGCCCGAGCCCTTCACGGAACGCCCGGGTGTAGGTGACGCCTCCCGCGAACCGCTCGCGCAGGTCCTCCGGCAGCAGGCGGTACATCGCGCGGCTGTCGGCGATCGGCGTCGCGCCACCGGTTTCGGCCGCGGTGTCACACAGGAAGAACAGGCGGTCCGGCCAGTGCGCCGAGTACGAGTTCTCGTTGTGCATCGGGATCGACTCGGCGGGCGGGTATTCCGTCGAGGTGTAGATGTTGCCCGAGACCGTCGACCGCGGTGTCGACCGTTCCGTATACGTCAGCAGCGCGCCGCCGATCTCCTCGGTGACCTGGTTGAACACCGCGAGATCGGCAGGCATCCCGCGCAGCAGGATCGCGCCGTGCTCGCGCAGCCGGTCCTGCAGTACTTCGCGGTGCGCGCGGACCCAGTCCAGTCCCGTGGCTGCGTACACGGTGAGTTTCGTGTGTTCGTTGCCCTCGACGTGACCTAGGTTCGCCGCGAGTTCGGCGGTCATGACTCCTCCAGTTCGAATCGGATCAGCTTGGCGGCCTCGGCGTGCAGCGCGGCGAGGTCTTCGGTGTCGGCGAACCCCGCGGCGAGGACGTTCACCGCGTAGATCTCCTGGTCGTCGGTGAGCAGCTGGCCGGGGCGCACGATCGTGACGACCTCCAGGACCTCGGGCAGGTCGGCGACCTCGTCGGTGCCCTCGACGCGGACCAGCCGCCCGGTACCCTCGGCGTAGAAGATCAGGTAGCCGACCGGCACCGGCAGGCCAGCACCTCGCGCGGGTCGCGGCGTGCCCAGTGCGAGTGACACCGCTTCGGCGATGACGTCGATGCCGGTCGCGAGCTTGAGCAGAACCGGCTGGGCGCCGCCGGCCGGGCGGCCCGCGTTCACCTCGACGATCGTCGGACCCAGCTCGGCGTCGTCGATCAGCTCCAGGTGAGCGCAGGTGTTGTCCAGGCCAAGGGCGAGCGCGGCGGCCGTCGCCGCCGCGAACAGCCGTTCGTTGTCCTTTTCGGACAGTTCGAGCGACGGGCAGACCATGCCCAGCTCGAACTTGCGCTCGTCGATCAGCGGCTTCTCCACCACGGCCACCGGCTCCGCGACACCGTCGCGCACGAGGACGTCGACCGCGTACTCCGGGCCACGCAGCAGACCTTCCACGAGGAACACCCGCAGCGGGTCGATCGGCGACGGTCCGCCGCCGACGAGCCGGTGGTACCGGGCGTCCTCCGACAGCGGCAACCGCTCGGCCAGCAGCCGGTATGCCGCCGCCAGGTCGTCCACAGTGGACACGGTGCGCACGAGGTTGCTCGCGGCGCCGTTCACCGGCTTGATGATCGCCGGGAGCCCGACCGCCGCGGCCACCGACGCCGCCTCGGACTCGGCGGAGATCAGCGCGGAGCGCGGCCCCGGCAATCCGGCGGCGGCCAGCATCTGCCGGACCGCGAACTTGTTGTGCGTCACGGTGAACACCGACGCCGGGCAGCGCGCGACGCCGAGCAGCTCGGCCGCGCGCGCGACGCTCGCGATGATCCCCTCGGCGGCGGTCACCAACCCTGCCGGACGCGTGTTCCGCGCCCGGATCGCCTCGGCCACGGATTCGGCGTCACGGACGTCGTCGACGAAGACGAAGCCGTCCACCACTTCCGTCAGCTGTGCCTGTTCGGCCGGTTCCAGTGGCTGCGTGACCAGTTCGGCCCCCAGCCCGGCCGCGCGTATGGCGGCCACGAAGTCGGCGATCCACTGCCCTGAGGTCTCGCAGACCACGAACGCGGTCTTCACACTTCCTCCAGTTCCAGCCGGACGAGTTTGCTCGCCTCCGCGTGCAGATCGGCGAGGTCGTCGTGATCGGCGAACCCGGCCACGACGAGGTTGACCGCGTAGGTCTCCTGTTCGTCGGTGAGCACCTGCCCCGGCGAGACGGTGGTGACGACGTCGATCACCTCGGGCAGCTCGGCGATCTCGTCGAGCCCGCCGATACCGGTCAACCGGCCGGAACCGGCCGCGTAAAGGATCAGCATGCCCAGCGGGATCGGCAGTTTGGCGGGTTCCCGCACCGGCGGTGGAGCGCCGACCGCGAGCGCCGCCAGTTCGGCGAACACGTCGATGCCGGTGCGCAGTTTCGCCAGCAGCGGCATGATCGACCCGGCGGGCCTGCCCGCGTTGACCTCGACGATCGTCGGACCGCGGTCGGCGTCGTCGATCACTTCGACATGGGCACAGGTGTTGTCGAGGCCCAGCGCGCGGACGGCGGCGACCGCCGCGGCCGTGACCAGCTCGGCCCGGTCGGCGGTGAGCCCGGCGGGCGGGCACGACAGCGCCAGCTCGAACTTCCGCTCGTCGATCAGTGGCTTGTCGAGGATCTCGACCGGTTCGGCCACCCCGTCACGGACCAGCACGTCCACCGCGTACTCCGGACCGGACAGCAATCCTTCGACGAGGAACGTCGCCGAAGGGTCCAGTGTCCCCAGTGGACGGTGATAGCGCGGATCGGCGGACTCGGGCAGACGCGTGGCCAGCAGCTCGTAGGCGGCCGCCAGTTCGTCCACGGTGGACACCGTGCGGATCAGATTGCTGCCCGCCCCGTTGACCGGTTTGACGATCGCCGGGAGCCCGACCGCGGAAGCGACCGACGCCGCCTCGGCTGCCGACGAGATCAGCGCGTGCGCCGGTCCGGGAAGCCCGGCCGCGGCGAGCGCCTCCCGGACCGCGAACTTGTTCGCGCACAAGGCGAACACCGACGCCGGGCAGCGTGCCACCCCGAGCAGCTCGGCGGCGCGGGCGGTGCTCGCGATGGCACCGTCCGAGCCGGTGAAGAGACCGGCCAACGCGCCGCCGTCGATCTCCCGGACCTTCGCCGCGACGGCTTCCGGGTCGTGGACGTCGTCGAGCGCGACGACGTCGTCCACCACGCCTGCCAGCGCGGCCCGCTCGGCCTCGTCCATCGGCGGGGCGAGCAGCACCACGCGGTGCCCGGCGGCCCGCATCGACGGCGCGACCTCGCCGACCCAGTGCCCTCGGGCCTCCCTGACCAGCACCGCCGTACTCATGCGGCTTCCTTCCCCGCGAGCTTGCGCTCCCGTTCCTGCGCCCCGACCAGGTCGTCGGGCAGTGAATCGGGCACCTCGGTGTCGAACCGGCGCAGCCGCCGCAGCGAGAACCCGCCCACGTTGATCAGCAGCAGGATCAGTGCGAAGACGACGTAGGCGAGCCCGATCCCCCGGGTCTCCCCCGTTCCGAGCACGGCGCCGACCGACCCGGTCAGCGCCCCGCCCGGTGCCAGCAGCGGCGAGAACCAGCCGACGGCCAGCGGCGCCAGGACGGCGAACCCGATCGGCAGTGTCGACCACGTGATCGTCTGGTTGATCGCGAACACCCGGCCGTGGAACCGCTGCGGCACCTTGACCTGCACCAGCGTCGCGTAGATGCCCTGCGACACGGACATCGCGGCGGCCAGGAGGAACACCCCGGCCGCGACGACGATCAGCGACGGCCGCAGGCCCATCACCAGGCAGCCGAGCGCGATCCCGACGTTGCCGACGAGCACGCCGATCATCCGCCGGTTCCGCGGGCCACCCCACAGCGCCATCCCGATCCCGCCCGCCACCGCGCCGACGGCCTCGGCCAGCGCCACCTTCGCGACGTCGGTGACCGAGCCGAACGACAGCACGAGCGGCGACAGCAGCACGAGAGCGGGGGCGAGGAAGACGTTCGCCAGCGCGAAGTACAGCAGCATCGTGCGGAAACCGCGGTGGTTCCACGAGTACCGCAACCCGCCGGCGATCGCCGTCAGCAGCGGTTCGCGCGGGCGCCAGCCCATCATGTCGGGGAACCGCACCAGCAGCAGGCCCACGATCGCGAACGCGTAGCTCGCCATGTCCAGGATCAGGATGCCGGACAGCTGGATCGTCGCCAGCAGCCCGGCCGCGAGCACCGGCATCAGCAGCTGGGCGAAACCGGTGGACAGCTGCGCGAGGCCCATCGCGTGGCCGAGATACTGCTTCGGCACCAGTTGCGCCACCGACGACTGATAGGCGATGCGCTGGAACGACGCGGCCACCGACCCGAGCGGGATCAGCACGTAGAACAACCACAGCTGGACGTTCCCGGTGATCAGCAGCAACGCCAGGATCAGCTGGATCCCGCCGGCGGTGCCGCTGGCGGCGATCATGATCCGCCGCCGGTCGCCGCGGTCGACCAGTGCGCCCGCCACCGGCAGGACGAGCACGCCGAACAGCAGCGCGAGCGCCCACAGCAGACCGAGGTCGGCGACCGAGCCCGTGCGGGTGTAGAGCCAGATCGGCACCGCGAACGACGTAAGCGCGGAGCCGGTCGAGGACACCAGCTGCCCGACCGTGATGGTGACGAATCGGGCCATACTCGGTCGCACCGCGGGTTTGTCGTCCACAGTGGACCGATGGGTTTCGTGCACCGCCCAGCCCGCGTCCTCGCCGCGGACCCGGACGTCGAGTTCGCCGGGATCGTCCAGCGCCGGGTGCACGCGCGTGACGATCTCCGCGAGTTCTTCGGCCCGGTAGCGCAGGAAGAAGTGCCCTGCCTGGTCGAGCACCACGAGCCCGGTGGTGTCCGTGAGGAACTCCCATTCCCGGTACCGCTCGGCGTAGAAGTCGGTGACCGGGTCCTCGGAGCCGACCACCGACACGATCGGCGCGCGCAGCTTGGCCACGCGGGCGTCGAGCAGGCCGCTGAAGTACTCCTCGGCGGCGCGGCTGTCGGCACGCATGTTCGTGATGATCCGGTCGGCCTGCGCCGGGTCGAGGTCGTCGGTGTCGACGCCCATGCCCTTGAGCCAGTTCGAGTAGTACCGGTTGCTGCGCAGCTTCTCCAGCCGGGTGCGCAGCGAGCCCACCGGGCCCTTCATGCGGGCGAACGGGAAGATCGCGCCGATGTAGACGACCTCCAGCTCGCGGCCGCGCTCTTCGAGCAGCCGGGCGACGGCGACGGCGAGCGCGTTGCCGACACCGCAGTGACCGTAGATCGCCAGCGGGCCGTCGACGCGGTCGAGGATCTCGTCGGCCAGCCGTTCGACCAGGTCGTCGAAGGGCAGTGCCTCTTCGGACAGTCCGACGTCGTGGCCGGGAATGGCGACCGAATAGAGCGAGTAGCCCTCGGGGAGCGCGTCTGCCAGTGGCTGGTAGACGATCGCGCTGCCACCGCCGTAGGGGAAGCAGACGTAGGTCAGCGTCCGCTGCTTGGCCGGCTTGGTCAGCTCGTACAGCAGGTGGCGCGGCCGGTCGGTGTCGTCACCGTCCATGAAGGACGCCAGCTCGCCGATCGTGCGATGCTGGAACAGATCCATGACGCCGACCTGCCCGGCGCCCGCCTTGCCGATCCGCGCCACCACCTGGGTGGCCAGCATCGAGTGCCCGCCGAGGTCGAAGAAGTCGTCGTCGACGCCAAGCTCGTCCACCTTGAGCACGTCCCGCCAGATTTCGGCCAGCAGGATCTCGACCGGGGTCGACGGCGCGACCAGTTCCTTGGTCGCGTCACGGGACGCGACCGGCGCGGGCAGCGCCTTGCGGTCGAGTTTGCCGTTCGGGGTGAGCGGCAGTTCGTCGAGCGCGACGAACGACGGCGGGACCATGTAGTCCGGGAGGCTCTGTTTGAGCGCCGCCCGCAGCGCGCCGGGCTCGGCGTCGCCGACGACGTACCCGACCAGCCGCTTGTCCCCCGGCGTGTCCTCGCGGACGATCACGGCGGCGTCGCGCACACCCGGCTGGGCACGCAAGGTCGTCTCGATCTCCCCCAGTTCGATACGGAGGCCGCGCAGCTTGACCTGGTGGTCGATCCGGCCGAGGAACGCGATCGTCCCGTCCGGGCGCCAATGCGCGAGGTCGCCGGTGCGGTACATCCGTCCACTGTGGAACGGGTCGGGCACGAACCGCTCGGCCGTGAGCTCCGGGCGGTTGTGGTATCCCAGGGCGAGGCCGACACCGGCGATGTGCAGTTCGCCGGGTACGCCGACCGGGCACGGCCGCCCGGCACGGTCGAGGACGTAGATCCGGATGTTCTGGATCGGCGCCCCGATCGGCACCGACGCGACGTCGGCGAGCGCGGCGGGCGTGCAATGCCAGGAGGTGACGTCGATGGCGGCTTCGGTCGGCCCGTAGAGGTTGTGCAGCTCGCAGTCCGGCAGCCGCCGGACGAACTCGCGGGCCGCGTCGAGCGGCAACTCCTCGCCGCTGCACACGACCCGTCGCAGCGCCGTGCACGTCTCGACGCCTTGTTCGGCAAGGAACAGTGTGAGCATCGACGGCACGAAGTGCGCGGTGGTGATGCTTTCGGACGCGAGCAGCTCGCGCAGGTACGCGGCGTCCTTGTGGCCGCCGGGTTCGGCGAGCACGAGCCGCGCGCCGGTGATCAGCGGCCAGAAGAACTCCCAGACCGACACGTCGAAGCCGGCCGGGGTCTTCTGCAGCACCGAATCGGTGCCGTCGAGGCGGTACGCGCGCTGCATCCAGTCGAGCCGGTTGACGATGCCGCGGTGTCCGTTGGGCACGCCTTTCGGCTGGCCCGTCGAGCCCGAGGTGTAGATGACGTACGCCGGGTCTTCCGGTCCGGCGAGCGGCTCGGGCGGCTCTGTCGTCTCGGCGAGATCGGCAGCGTCATCTACGACAACGACGGTCGCGTCACCCGGCGGCAACGTTTCGCGCAACGCCGCCTGCGTCAGCACGACGGGAGCGGCCGCGTCCCGCAGCATGAACGCCAGCCGGTCGGCCGGGTACTCCGGGTCGAGCGGGACATACGCGCCACCGGCTTTCAGCACGGCGAGGAGCGCGACGACCAGCTCGAACGACCGCTCCGCGAACACACCGGTGAGCACGCCCGGCCCGACGCCGAGGCCACGCAGCCGGTGCGCGAGCCGGTTGGCCCGCTCGTCCAGCTCGCGGTAGGTCAGCGACGTGCCGCGGAAGGTGACCGCGGGCGCGTCCGGCGTCCGAGCGGCCTGCTCCTCGACGAGCGCGTGCAGCGTGGTCTGCGGGAACTCGGCCGTCGTGGCGTTCCAGCGCTCCAGGACGAGTTCGCGCTGCCCGGCGTCGAGGATGTCCAGTTCGGACAGTCGCCGGTCCGGGTCGGCGACGATCGAGCGCAGCAGCGTGACCAGCCTGCCTGCCATCCCGGCTACCGTGTCCTCGGTGAACAGCGCGGTGTTGTGCACGAACTTGCCGATCAGCCCGCGTTCGACCTCGATCGCGTGGAACTCGAAGTCGAACCGGGTCGCGGGCAGGTCCATCGGCAGCCAGCGGAAGTCCACTTCGGACTCTCCGGCCGCGCCCATCCGGCCCATCTCGTAGTTCTGCAGCACGAACATCGCCTGGAACACCGGCGAGCGGCTGACGTCACGGGGCACGCCGAGCGCGTTCACCAGCCGCTCGAACGGGACGTCGGCGTGCTCGAACGCGTCCAGCACGTGCCGCCGGGTGCGTTCGAGCAGCTCGGCGAACGTCGGGTCGCCCGCGAGCTGGGCACGCAGGGGCAGCATGTTGATGAACATGCCCGCCACGCCCTCCAGCTCGGGCAGACCGCGCCCGGCCGACGACGAGCCGATCGCGAAGTCCTCTTGGCCCGAGTACCGCGAAAGCAGCACCTGGTAGGCGGCCAGCAGGGTCATGAAGAGCGTGACTCCGTGCCCGCGGCTCAGCTCGCCAAGGGCGCCGGCGAGTTCGCGCTCGACGAAGAACTCGTGGATCGCGCCGTCGAAGCTCTGCTTGGCGGGCCGGGGCCGGTCGGTGGGCAGTTCCAGCGGCTCCACCCCGCTGAGCTGCGCCTTCCAGTGCTCCAGCTGCCGGTCGAGTTCGCCACCGGTGAGCGTGCGGCGCTGCCAGTGCGCGAAGTCGCCGTACCCGATGCTCAACGCGGGCAGCTCGGCCGTGCCGCCGGTGCTCAGGGCGTGGTACTGCGCGGCGAGGTCACGCAGCAGCAGGTCGACCGACCAGCCGTCGCCCACGATGTGGTGCGTGCACAGGACGAGCAGGTGCTCCTCGTCGGACACCTTGGCCAGGGTCGCGCGCAGCAGCGGGCCCGTGGCCAGGTCGAACGTCTCGGCCGCGGCGGCGTCGACGGCGGCACGGGCCGCGTCCTCGCTCCCGGCGTCCACAATGGTCAGACTGACCGTGACCGACGGTTCGATGTGGACGGTCGGCTGTCCGTCTTCCCCTGCCGGGAACCGCATCCGCAGCGCCTCGTGCCGCGCGGGCAGGGTGTCCAAAGCGGACTGGAGCGCGGTGACGTCGAGCCTTCCGGTCAGCCGGATCGGCACCGGGATGTGGTACGACCCGGTGCCCGGCGCGAACTGCTCCATGAACCAGACGCGTTCCTGCTGATAGGACAGCGGGACGACGGCGTCGGCCGGGCGCGGCGTGATGGTCGCGGTCCGCTCCGTGCGCCGCCGCAGCCGCTGTTCGAGCAGGGCTCGGCGCGCGGCCGCGCTGCTGGTTTCGTCGATCGCGGTCATGAGAGCTCGCCTTCGGCCAGCTGACGCTGGACCTCTTCGTCGCTGAGCTGGTCGAGGTCCTCCTCGAGCCGCCGCTCGATCTCGGCGGCGAGCCCGGCGACGGTGGTGAGGGTGAACAGCCCCCGCACCGGGATGTCGACTTCGACCTGTTTGCGGATCCGGGCCATCGCACGGATCGCCAGCAGCGAGTTGCCGCCACGGGCGAAGAAGTCGTCGTGCGCGCCGAGGTCGTCGACGCCGAGCAGCTCGCCGAGCACCTCGGCGACGAGCTCTTCGGCCGCGGTCCGGGGTGCGACGTACGCCGGTGCCTCATCGGGTTCGGGATCCGGCAGTGCGGCCCGGTCGAGTTTGCCGCTGGCCGCCATCGGCAGCGCGTCGAGCGACACGAACCGGGTCGGCACCAGGTACTCCGGCAGCGTCTTCCGCAGTTCTTCGGCCGCTCCTTCGGTGCTGCCGACGACGTAGCCGACGAGCGCGTCGCCGCGGACCGCCACGGCCGCGTCCCGCACCTCCGGCAGCTCGCGCAGCGCGGATTCGACCTCGCCGGGCTCGATGCGGTAGCCGCGCAGCTTCACCTGCTCGTCGATACGGCCGAGATAGTCGAGCGTGCCGTCGCGGCGCCAGCGGACGAGGTCGCCGGTGGCGTACATCCGGCCATACGGTCCCTCGATGAACTTCTCCGCGGTCAGGTCCGGTAGCCCGAGGTAGCCGCGGGCGAGCTGCGACCCGGCGACGTACAGCTCGCCCGGGACACCCGGCGGCACCGGCTGGCGACGCTCGTCGAGGACGTACACGCGGCTGCCGGGCACCGGACGGCCGATCGCGACAGGGCCGGACGGCAGCTCGTCCCCGGGTTCGACCCGGTGCACGACGCAGCCGACCGTGGCCTCGGTCGGGCCGTACTCGTTGACGACGAGCGTGCCGGGGTGCCGTTCCCGCCAAGGCTGGACGGCCTCGGCCGTCAGCGCTTCACCGCCGAGCACCAGCTCACCGGTCGGGAACAGCTCTTCGGCGAGGATGGCGAGGTGGGTCGGCGTGGCCTTGACGAACGTCGGGCGACCGCCGTCGACCACCGCTCCCCCGGCCGTGAGAGTGCCGAGCAGGGTCGTCACGGTCAGGTCGAACGACGGCGATGTGCGCAGCAACGCCCGTCCGGCCAGGCCGGGATATGCCTCACGCGCCCACGCCAGGTACGTGTCGACGGCCCGGTGCTCGACCTCTACGCCCTTGGGCCGCCCGGTCGAGCCCGACGTGTAGATCACATAGGCGACGTCGCCCGGTCCGGCCGCCGGTTCCGGGTCCTCGGCCGCGGCGGACCATGCGGCCGGATCGTCCAGCGCCAGCGTCTTGGTGTCCAGTGTGGACTCTCCGGTGACCAGCACGAACGGGACACCCGCGTCGGCGAGGATCAGCGCCTGCCGCGGAACAGGGTTGTCCGGGTCGAGCGGGACGTAGGCCGCACCGCTCTTCAGCACCCCCAGCACGCCGGTCAGCAGGTCCGCCGAGTTCGGCACGCAGACGCCGACGACGGTGCCGGGGCCCGCGCCCAGCTCGCGCAGCCGGTGGGCGACACGGTTGGCTCGCGTGTTCAGCTCGGCGTACGTCAGGCGGACCCCGCCGAAGTCGACGGCGGGCGCGTCCGGGGTTCGCCGCGCCTGGTCCTCGAATCGGGCGTGCACGGTCGTCGTGTCCGAAGTGGACACTGCCGGGTTCCAGCCGGTCAGGACCAGCTCGCGTTCGTCGTCCGACAGCAGCGGCAGATCCGCGACCGGCCGAGCCGGGTCGGCGACCGCCGCGCTCAGCAGCCGCACGTATCGCTCGGCCACGGCTTCGGCGGTCTCGCGGTCGAACAGGTCGGTGCGGTAGACGAGCCTGCCGTTCACGGCGGTCAGGTCGATCGCGATGTCGTCCTTCGCGGTGGCCGAGCGGATCGGCTCCAGCCCCGAGTCGGGCAGGAAGTTGAACCCGAGCTGGTACAGCGCCTGCACGCCGGGGTCGCGTTCGGCCCCGACCGCCTCCGCGACCGCCTGGAACGGCACCTGGCTGTGGTCGATCGCCTCCAGCAGCGTGCTCCGGACCCGCCCGACCAGTTCGGTGAACGCGGGCGCGCCGGAGCAGTCGACCCGCACGGCCATCTGGTTGACGAACATGCCGATCAGGTCGGCCAGCTCGGGCAGGTCACGGCCCGCCACCGGAACGCCGACGACGATGTCGTCCACTCTGGACAGTCGCGACAGGAGCGCCGCGTAACCGGCCAGCAGCACCATGAACGGCGACGCCGACAGCTCCCGGCCCAGCTCGCCGACGCGGTCGATCAGTCCGTCCGGGAGGGCGAAGTCCACCTGGTCACCGGCGAACGTCAGCTCCGGCGGCCGCGGGCGGTCGGTGGGCAGGCCGTGCACCGGCGGCAACCCGGCGAGCTGCGTCCGCCAATAGTCCAGCTGCTCGCTGGACGTTTCGAGCTGCCCGCGCTGCCAGGCCGAGAAGTCCGCGTACTGGATGGACAGCTCGGGCAGCTTCGGCTCGCGGCCCTCGAACACGGCGTCGCACGCCTCGCCGAGTTCGGTCCCCAGCACCAGCACCGAGCCGGCGTCGAACACGGTGTGGTGCACGACGAACGTGAGCACCCACTCGTCGTCGGCCATCCGGCACACCTGGGCCCGCCACGGCGGCGGCGAGTCGAGCGGGATGGCCCCGCTCGTCACGGCGCCGACGAGTTCGGCGAGCCGGTCGTCACGGGCGCCGTCGGGCAGGTTCCGCAGGTCGTGCACCTCGGGTTCGATCGGCACCTCGGCGTGCACCACCTGCATGAGCGCGCCGCCGTCCATGCGGAACGACGTGCGCAGTGCCTCATGCCGCCCGACGATGACGCCGAGCGCGGCGCGCCACTGCTCCGCGGTCAGCGGGCGGTCCAGCCGGGCCTGGCAGTGCAGGTTGTACACCGGGGACGCCGGGTCGAGCTGGCCGGACAGCCAGATCCGCTCCTGGCCGAACGAGGCCGGGAACGTCCATTCCTTCGTGTCGCTCATGATTTCCTGTTCAGTGAGAGGTCAAGCGAACGTGGCGTCGTGGGTACAGGTGGTCGTGAGTGTTGAGGACGGTTAGAACCGTCCTCAACACTCACGAGGCCTGACCCACGGCTCAGCGCTCGAGCTTCGGGATGGTGGTCCGGGCGGGTTCTTCGGCGGGCGCCTCGGCCTTGCCGGCGCGCAGCTCCTCGATCCGCTCGACCAGAGTGGCCACTGTGGACGCTTCGAACAGCGTCTTCATCGCCAGCCGCGTGCCGGTGGCCTTGCGCACCTGGGCGATGAGCTGGATGGCG
The DNA here is from genome assembly GCF_042797905.1 of Amycolatopsis sp. NPDC057786. Classification (NCBI taxonomy): domain Bacteria; kingdom Bacillati; phylum Actinomycetota; class Actinomycetes; order Pseudonocardiales; family Pseudonocardiaceae; genus Amycolatopsis; species Amycolatopsis sp. NPDC057786. Next base: position 34,325 of record NZ_JBHVKW010000014.1, on the reverse strand, counting down.
ACCAGCGAGTTGCCGCCGAGGGCGAAGAAGTCGTCGTGGATGCCGATCTTCTCCACACCGAGCAACTCGGTCCACTGGCGGGCGATCTCGGCCTCCAGTTCGGTACGCGGGGCGACGTAGTCGTCCTCCGACACCTTCACCGCCGCTTCGTCGGGTTCGTCCAGCTCCTCGACGGTGACCTGGTGCTCGATCAGCTCCCGCACCGGGAGGGTGCTGATCACCACCTGCCCGCCGAGGCCGGGGGCCAGCGCCCGGACGAACGCCTCGGCGCCGTCCACCGGCCGGATCCCGGTCGACGTCCCAGCAGTGTCCACAGTGGACGCGGAAGCCAGGCCGCCGCCGACGGCGTCCTGATCCACCTGGCGCAGCACGAAGTCCTCGATCGTGACGAGCACGCGGCCGGTGTCGTCGCACAGTGAGAGGTCGGCCGCCACCACCTGATCGCCGTCGGAGTCGCGGTAGCGCAGGTGGCTGCGAAAACTCGCCGGGAGCGCGTCGTGCACGACGATCCGGCCGTAGCTCATCGGCAGGTAGGTGCCGCTCCCCCGGCCGCGGCCGAACGCGGTCGCGACGTCGAGCAGTGCCGGGTGCAGCCCCCACGCGCCGACGTCACCCGCCGCCGCGTCGGGAGCCGTGATCGTGGCCAGCTCTTCCTGTGCGCCGATGCGGTGTTCGCGCAGTGCCGCCCAGCGCGGGCCGAAGGTGACCATGCTGGTGCGGCCGGTGCCGAAGCCGTTTCCGTCGTCGATCGGCTCGGTCCGCCCGGTCACCGCCTCGATGTCCACAGTGGACGCCGAGCCGGGCTCGATCCATCCGGCGGATCCGCGCACGTGGGTCCGGCTCGCGCCGGCGACGTGGCTGGTCACGGTGAAGTCGTCGCCGTCGAACTCCACGCGGTACTCCGCGGTGGCGCCGTCCGGGACGCCGAACGGCTCCAGGAACGCGACGTCCCGTAGCTCGACGACGTGCCCGTCCCCGGGCTTCGGCAGCGCCGCGACCACGGCCGCGCGGACGGTCTCCAGGTGTCCCGTTCCCGGGACCACCGGCACCCCGGCGATCCGGTGCTCGTCGAGCAGCCAATGCGTGGCCGCCGAGACGAGCCCGTGCGCGCCGTCCTCGGTGCGCGTGGTGACCACGGGATGCTCGACCGCGCCGAGGGCCCGTGACCGGGCGGTGCGGATCGCGGTCGGCGCGGCCACTTCCGCGGCCATACCGACCTCTTCCCAGCCACCCCAGGCGTGCGACACGAGCCGCGCCCGCCAGCCGTGACCGCCCCGAGCGTAGGCGTCGAGGAAGTTGTTGGCGGCGCAGTAGTCGACCTGCCCGATGCCGCCCGCCACCGCGGTGATCGACGAGCACAGCGCGACGAAGTCCATCGGCAGGTCGGCGAACGCCTCGGCCAGCGCGAGTGTCCCGGCGATCTTCGGGGCCAGCACGGCCTCGGCCGCCGCTCGTTCCTTCACCTCGGCGACGCCGCCGCCGGGCAGCCCGGCGGCGTGCACGATCCCGTCGAGACCGCCGAACTCGCGCTCGGCCAGCTCACGCACCTCGCGCAGGCGCGCGGCGTCGGTGACGTCGGCGGCGACGACGTGCACCTCCGCGCCCGCGGCCTCCATCCGCCGCACGGCGAGCATCGCCCGTCCGGCGCGGTCGGTGCCGCCGTGCGCGGCGAGGTGCGCGTCCCACTCCGCCCGCGGCGGCAGCCCGGCGCGGGTGAGCAGCACGAGCTTCGCGCGCACCCGGCGGGCGAGGTCCTCGGCGAGCGTGATGCCGATACCGCCGGTCCCGCCCGTGATCAGGTACCGGCCGCCGTCCCGCAGCACCGGCTCCGTGTTCGCGGACAGTTCGAGCTGGCTGTAGTCCAGCACCCAGCGACGGCCGGAACGCAACGCGACCTCGGCCGCCGCGTCGGCCGGGCGGAACAGCTCGGCGACGGCGTCCATGACGTCGATTACGTCGATCCGCCGTACCACCGTGCCCGCGACCTCCAGCGGCACCACCCTGGCGATACCGGCGAGGGTCGCGTGCTCGGGGCGGGTCAGGTCGGTGCCGGTGACGTCGGCGGTACCGGTGCTCACCACGTCGATCCGCACCGGCTCGCCCCAGGCCTGGACGAGGTTGAGCACGCTGAAGAAACCGTGCTCCTGGGCGGCCATGCCGCGCTCATCCCCGGCCAGCGTCCAGGCGTGCACGACCCGCTCGGGCCGGGCGGACAACGCGGCCACGAGCGCGTCGTAGTCCTCGCGCACCCCCGGCCGGACGGTGAATCCGGTCTCTGTCGCGGAGAACCCGTCGCCGGGTCGCACCTCTGTGACCGTCACACCCGCGTCGCGCAAGAGGCCGGGCAGGAAGTCGTCTGCGGCGAAGACGAGCGCGTCCGCGAAAGGCTCGCGTCTCAGGTCCGGTTCCGCTTGCCGCCACGCCGGGACCGCGAACCACTCGGACAGCGGCAGCGGACCAGTCCGCCGCACCGGCTGGGCGGCCGTGACCGGGTCCGGATCGACCCAGTACCGCTTGCGCGCGTACGGGTAGCCGGGCAGTGGCACCCGGTGGCCGGGCGCGCCGAACATGCGCGGTTCCAGGGAAACGCCGTTCGTCCACAAGAGACCGGCCGCGCCGTACAGCGTTTCGACGTCGCCGATGCGCTCGGTCCGGCCCGGCAGGCTCGGCTGCGGCGCTGGCATCCCCTTCGGGACCTGGCCGCGGGCAAGCCCGGACAGCTGATGCCCCGGGCCGCATTCGACGAGCGCCCAGCGGCCGCCCCGCGCGAACAGATTCTTGACGCAGTCGCCGAACCGGACGGCCTGACGGAGGTGCGAAGCCCAGTAGGCGGGGTCGGTGGCCTGGGCGTCGGTGATCCAGTCGCCGGTGACGTTCGACAGGAACGGCAGCGCGGGCGCGGTGCGGGTGACGGCGGCGACGGCCTCGGTGAACTCGGCGAGGATCGGGTCCATCATCGGCGAGTGGAACGCGTGCGAAGTCACCAGCTCGCGGCACTGCACGCCGCTGGCCTTGAGTGTCGCCGCGAAGTCCGCGATCGCGTCGGACGGCCCGGCCACGACGCACGTGCCGGGCCCGTTCACCCCGGCGATCGCGAGGGTGCCCGGCAGCCGCGTGGTGACGCTCTCCTCGTCGAGCTGGACGGCCAGCATCGCCCCGGCGGGCATCGACTGCATCAGGCGGCCACGCGTGGCGACCAGGTTCAGCGCGTCCGGCAGGGTGAAGACCCCGGCGACGGTGGCGGCGACATATTCGCCGACCGAGTGGCCGATCATCGCCGCGGGCCGCACGCCCCAGCTCTGCCACAGCTTCGCCAGCGCGTACTCGACGACGAACAGCGCGGGCTGGGTCACACGGGTTTCCCGCAGTGCCTGCTCGCCACCGCGTCCGAAGATCAGCTCGCGCAGCTCCGGCAGCTCGGATTCGAGCAGCCGCAGGCACTCGTCGACGGCCGCGGCGAACACCGGCTCGGCCTCGTACAGCTCCGCGCCCATCCCGGCGTACTGGGAACCCTGGCCGGGGAAGAGGAACGCCACGTTCGTCTCCCCCGCCTGTGCGGACACGAGACGCCGGGGATCCCGCAGCCCGTCGACCGCGTCCTCCGCGTCGCGGGCGACGACGACCGCGCGGTGCGGGTACTCGGTGCGCCCGGCGGCCAGGGTGTGCGCCACGTCGGCGAGGTCGAGGTCGACATCCCCGGCCAGCCGCTCGGCCAGCCGGTCGACCGCGGTCGAAAGCGCTTCCGGGGTGTTGGCCGACACCCGTAGCAGGTGCGCCGGATGCGGCGTCCGGGATCGCTCGACGACCGGCGCTTCCTCAAGCACGACGTGCGCGTTGGTGCCGCCGACGCCGAACGAGCTGACGCCCGCCCGCCTCGGTGCCTGGCCCGCCTCCCACTTCGTCACCTCGCGCGCCGGGTAGAACGGCGTCGCCGGGAAGTCGATACCCGGGTTGGGTTCGTGGTAGTTGATGGTCGGCGGGATGAGCCCGTGCTCCATGACGAGCACGGCCTTGATCAACGAGACCACGCCCGCCGCCTGCGACAGGTGGCCGATATTGGACTTCACCGAGCCGATCGCGCACCAGCCGGTGTCCGCGACCCTGTCTCCGTACACAGTGGACAGTGCGGTGATCTCGATCGGGTCGCCCAGCGCGGTGCCGGTGCCGTGCGCCTCGACGTAGCCGATGGTGCGCGGGTCGACACCGGCCATGCCGACGGCCTGCGCGACCGCCTCGGTCTGCCCGGACACGCTGGGCGCGGAGAAGCCGACCTTGGTGGCGCCGTCGTTGTTGATCGCGTTGCCCAGCACGACGGCCCGGATGTGGTCGCCGTCCTCGATCGCCTGCGACAGCCGCTTCACCAGCACGACTCCGACGCCGCTGCTCCACACCGTGCCGTTGGCGCCGGCGTCGAACGCGCGCACGTGGCCGTCGGGCGAGGTGAACCCGTCGACGCCCATGTAGCCGACGCCGTGCGGCATCTCCACGTTGACCCCGCCTGCCAGCGCCATGTCGCACTCGCCGTTGCGCAGTGCCTCGCAGGCCAGGTGTACCGCGACCAGTGACGTCGAGCAGGCGGTGAACACCGCGAGGCTCGGGCCGCGCAGGTTGAGCTTGTACGACACCGAGGTCGTCAGGTAGCTCGGCTGGTTGCCGGTCGAGATGCCGATACCGCCGTGCTGCGAGGCGAGGAGCCGCTCGTTGCGCATCAGGTTCTCGGTCAGGTATCCGGTGCCCCCGGACCCGCCGTAGACACCGATCGCGCCGTCGAAGCGCGCCGGGTCGTAGCCCGCGTCGGTCAGCGCGGCGTGACACGACTGGAGGAACAGCCGATGTTGCGGGTCGGTGATCTCGGCCTCGCGGCTGGTCATACCGAACAGTTCGGCGTCGAACTCGTCGAAGCCGTCGACCACGGCGGTGGCGTTCACCCAACTCGGATCGTCCACTGTGTCCGGTGCGGCGCCGCGGGCGATCATCTCCTCGCGCGTGGCCGGCAGGATCGACTCGACGCCGTCGACGAGGTTGCGCCAGAACTGCCGCGCGTCACGCGCGCCGGGCACGCGAATGTCGAGTCCGACGATCGCGATCGGTTCGGCTCCGGGATCGCCGGTGCCGGTTTCGGGGAGGTGGTTCACGGTGGTGCTCCTATCAGGGGCCGGCCGGGCCGGCGGTGCGACGGGGTCTTCTGGTCTGGGTCCGGCCTCGGCGGGCGGCGACGCGCTCGGCGGCGCGGGCCAGTTCCGGGACGGCGGCTCCACCGGAGTGCAGATGCGCGGCGAGGGCACGGACGGTGGGGTGGGTGAACAGGTCGACCATCGGGATCCGGCGGCCGAGCCGGGTGGTGAGCTGGGCGTGCACCCTGGCCAAGGCGAGGGAATTCCCGCCGACGTCGAAGAAGTTCTCGGTGTGCCCGACTTCCGCGACGCCGAGGACGTCGCACCACGCACGGGCGATCACGGCTTCGGTCGCGGCGGCCGCCGCCGGGTCCGCGGCCACCGACGGCGGCCGTGCCCTGGAGCGGGTCGTCGCGGCGGGCGCGGCCGTGCGGACGTCCGCCCGCGGCAGCTCCGGCACGCTCGTCCCGACCGGCGCGTCCGGCGCCGCGGCCAGCGCGCCGAGCAGAGCGACGTAGTCCTCGGCGAACCCGGCCATCCGGGAGTGGTCGAACAGGTCCGGGTTGTACAGCAGTTCGACGCCGTCGTCGTGGACGTACACCGTGAGGTCGAACGGCGAACCCGGCTTGTCGACCGGCAGCCACGCCGAGGCCACGCCGGGCAGGTCAAGCCGCGGCTCGCTGAAGTTCAGGACGTTGAACATCACCTGCACGAGCGGGGCGTGCGCGGGATCGCGGGGCACACCGAGCGCCTCGACGAGCCGCTCGACCGGCGCGGCCGGATGTGCGGTCGCGGCAAGGAGTTCCGCTCCGCCGTCACGGACGTGCGTCGCGAAGTCCGCGGCGTCGTCGGCCCGCAGCCGCACCGGCACGATGTCGACGAAGAAGCCCGCGATCTCCTGGCACTCGGCGAGCTGCCGGTCCGCGACGACCGTCGCGACCAGATGGTCGGTGGCGCCGGTGAGCCGCCGCAGCAGCTGTCCGAACGCGGCGAGCAGCACTCCGGCGCGGGTCGTGCCGGTGCGGGCGGCCAGTGCCCGGACCGAATCGGCGACACCGTCCGAAAAGGACTGACGCAGGCTCGCGCCCCGGTAGGTCTGCACGGCAGGGCGCGGCCGGTCCCTCGGAAGGTCCACTATGGTCGGTGCGCCGGTGAGATGTCCGGTCCACCAAGCGACGTCCACTGCCTCCCGCCGTTCGTCGCGGCCGGCCCGCCACACCGCGTAGTCCGCATAGGACGCCCCCGGCGGCGGCAGCGGCTCGCCCCGGTAGGCCGCCGACAGATCGGCACACAGCAGGTCCTGCGACCAGCCGTCGAACACCGCGTGATGCAGGGTGAAGCCGAGCACGTGTTCCGACTCGCCGATCCGGTAAAGCCTTACGCGCCAGGGAGCCTCGCGGTCGAGACGCACCGGCGTGGCGGCGTCGGCGGCCAGCCGTGCCCGCAGAGCGTCTTCGGTCACCGGCGCCACCGGCAACGGAACGTCCGACGACGGCAGGCAATCCGCCACCGGCGCGCCGTCGACGGCCCGGATCCGCCAGCGGAGTACGTCGTGCCGCTCGGCGACCGCGCGCAAGGCACGGCGCAGGGCGTCGACGTCCAGCGCACCGGTCAGCCGGAAGGCCATCGCGATGTTGTACGGCGCGGCGTCCGGGGCGAGCTGGTCGAGGAACCACAGCCGCCGCTGCTGCGGGGACAGCGCGGGCGCGTGCCCGGTGGTCAGCCCCGGCCCGGTCAGCGGCGCTGCGGCCGCGACCCGCCGGGTGAGCCCGTCGAGAGTGCCGCTCGCGAGCACGTCCTCCGTGGCGACGTCCGCGGCCAGCTCCGCCCGCAACGCCGCGACCAGGCGCATCGCGGCGATCGAGTTGCCGCCGGAGGCCAGGAAATCCGTCCCCGCGCCGCCGCCGAGCACTCGCCGCCAGATGGCCGCGACCGCCCGCTCGGCCGGGGTGCCGAGCGGGCCGAGGTCCTCCCCCCGTTGTCCCGCCAGCACCGCTTCGGCCAGGTCTCGCAGCGCAGGCCGGTCGATCTTGCCGGTGACGGGGTTGACCGGCAGGCGGTCGAGCACCCGGACCGCGGCCGGGCGCATCGCCGCGGTGAGCCGGTCCCGGCCGAGTTCGTCCACATCGGACGGTGCGGACGCCGGCGTCAGGAAGGCCACCAGCCGGGTGCCTGTCTGCCAGGGGACGGCCTCCACGGCAGCGACGTCGACGTCGGGATGGGTCGCGAGCGCGGCCTCCACCTCGCCCAGTTCGATCCGCTGGCCGCGGACCTTCACCTGGCGGTCGGCACGGCCGGCGAACTCGAGACGGCCGTCGGGGAGCTCACGGGCCAGGTCGCCGGTGCGGTAGAGCCGTTCCCCCGGCGTCATCGGGTCGTCGACGAACTTCGCGGCGGTCAGCTCGGGGCTGCCGAGGTAGCCGTGCGCGAGGCCCGGGCCGCCGATGAGCAACTCGCCGATCTCGCCTGGCGCGACCGGCCGCAGCTCGGCGTCCACGACATACGCCCGGTGGTTCGGCGTCGGGCGGCCGAGCGGCAGCGGGTCTGCGGGGATACCGGTGACCTCGTCGGTGACGACCACGACGGTGGTCTCGGTCGGCCCGTAGGCGTTGAAGAACCGACGGCCCGGCAGCCAGCGCGCGGCGAGCTCGGCGGGCACCGGCTCGCCACCGCAGGCGATGACGCGCCAGCCGGGTACGGCCGCGGGGTCCACCATGGACAGCAGCGTCGGCGTGACGAAACCCCACTCGACGTCGTGCTCGACGAGGAATCGCCGCAGCCGTTCGGGGTCGGCCCGATCGGCGGTGCCGGCGAGCTGGACCGATCCGCCGTGGGCCAGCGGGACGAACACGTCCATGGTGAAGGCGTCGAAGGCAGGCGAGGAGATGCCGAACACCCGGGCACCGGGCCGGATCCCGAGGGCGGCGGCGAACCCGGTCACGAACGCGACCACGTTGCGGTGACTGGTCAGCACGCCCTTGGGCCTGCCAGTGGAGCCGGAGGTGTAGAGGAGGTGGACGAGGTCGTCCGGCCCGGCGGGGCACTCGACGGGCCCGTCCGCGGGCGGAGGCACGTCGAGCGCCTCGATGCCTTCCGCGGCACCGAATTCGGCCCGCGCGCGGTCACCGACGACGAGGGAGATCCCGGCGTCCGCGGCGATTTCGGCCAGCCGTGCCTTCGGGCCGCCGGGTTCGAGCGGCACGTAGGCGGCTCCGGACAGCAGTACACCCACGACGGTCGAGATCAGCTCCGGCCGGCGGTCGGCACAAACGCCGACGCGGGTGCCGGGCCCGGCACCCCTGGCCCACAGCAACCGCGCGACCCCGGTCGCCGACGCGACCAGTTCTCGGTAGGTGAGCCGGACGTCACCCTGCCGGACGGCGACGGCATCGGGGGTGCGCGCGGCCTGGGCGAGGATCAGCCCGGTGATCGTGGTGTCCGGATAGGACAGTGGCGGTCCGTGGCCTCCCACGACGGGCAAGGTGTCGGTCACCGAGGGGTCTCCTGGTCGGTTGTGTGGTGATGTGGTGGGTCGATCCAGTGCCGCTCCCGCTGGAACGGATAACCCGGCAAGGGGACGCGGCCGGGATCGCCGTCCGCCACCCATCCGATCTCGCCGCCTGCGGCCCAATGGGCAGCCAGGTCTCGCTCCGCCCCTGCCGGGCCCTCGACGTCGGTTCCGTTCGCCAGCACCGCATCGAGCGCGGCGACCGCCGACGTGACCGAGTCCGCCACCACGGCGGCCCGGCACACGAAAGCCCGCCGCGCCGAAAGCGTGTACGCCACGTCCCCGAGGTCCGGCGTGTCCGTGGCGAGCCGGTCACGCAGCCGGGAAACCGCCTCGCGCAAGGCCTTCGGGTCACGCGCGGACACCGGCAGTACGAACGGACCGTTCGCCGCTTGCCGCGGTGGGACGGCAGGTGCCTCCTCCACGATCACGTGCACGTTCGTGCCGCCCATGCCGAACGAGCTGACCCCGGCCACCCGCCGCTCGCGGACGGGCCAGTCGGTGGCCTTCGCCGGGACGTACCAAGGGCCGCCCGCCAGGTCGACCTCCGGATGCGGGGCCGTGAAGTGCAGGCTCGGCGGGATGACGCCGTGCCGTACGGACAGCACGGCCTTGATCAGCCCGGCGATACCCGCCGCCGCGTCGAGATGCCCGATGTTCGTCTTCACCGAACCCAGCGCACACGTTTCCGGCAGCGTGTCCCCGTAGACGCGGTTGAGCGCGGCCACCTCGATCGCGTCACCCAGGGGAGTGCCGCTGCCGTGGGCTTCGAGCAGCGCGACCTCGTCCGGCGCGACCTCCGCGACGGCCAGCGCCTCGGCCACCGCGGCCGCCTGCCCGGCCGGTCCCGGCACGGCGTAACCCGCGCGGTCCGGGCCGTCGTTGGTGATCGCCCAGCCGGGCAGCACGGCGTAGACGTGGTCGCGGTCGGCGAGTGCGTCCGCCAGCCGCCGCAGCACGACCACCCCGGCGCCCGAGCTGAACCCGGCGCCCTCCGCGGCGACATCGAACGCGCGGCACCGGCCGTCCGGTGAGGCGAGCCCGCCACTGCGGTACCGCGGCCAAGTCACGCTCGTCCCGCCGGCCAGCGCGACGTCGCACCGGTAGTCCGCGAGGCTCTGCGCGGCCAGCGCCACCGCCGCGAGCGAACTGGAGCACGCGCTCTGCACGGCCACCGCCGGCCCGGTCAGCCCGAGCCGGTAGGCGACCTGGCCGGGCAGGTGGTCGGTGAGCTGGCGGCCGGTCAGCCGCCCCTCCCAGTCGTCCGGGTCGACGTCGCCGGTCACCGCCGGGTTGCCGAACAGGTGGAACAGGAAGTAGCGGTTCACCGAGGCGGCCGTGAACACCCCGACCGGCCCGGTCTCGGCGGCGGGGTCGCGTCCCGCGTCTTCGAGTGCCTGCCAGGCCGTTTCGAGAAACAGCCGATGCTGCGGGTCGGTCCGCGCGGCCTCGTCGGCGGTGAATCCGAAGAACCCGGCGTCGAACTCCTCGACGCCCTCGATCCGGCCGCCTGCCCGCACGTACGCCGGGTCGGCACGCAGACCCGGCCCGATGCCCAGCGCTGCCAGCTCTTCGTCGGTGTAGTCGTGGATCGAATCGACACCCGCGCAGAGGTTCCACCAGAACGAGGCGGCGTCCGGCGCGCCGGGGAACCGGCAGGCCAGCCCGACGACGGCGATGAGATCCCCGGCCTGCTCCTCCGCGGCAGGCGGCGGTTGAGTGTCCGAAGTGGATTCCGTGAACCAGGCGGCCTGTCCGGCGATCGTCGTGCGCTCGAACAGGACGAGCAGCGGGACGTCCACCCCGAACTCGTCGGCCAGCCGAGCCTGCACCCGGCCCAGCCGCAGTGAGTCACCGCCGGCGTCGAAGAACGCCTCGGTACGCCCGATCCGGTCACGACCCAGCACCGCGCACCAGATCCGGTGCACACGTTCCTCGGCCGGGGTCAGCCGCTCGGCCGGGACGGTCGCGGCCACCCGCGGGTCCGGAAGCGCCAGTTCGTCGAGCTTTCCGGTGACTGTCAGCGGAAAGCGGTCCAGCACCGCGACGGCTGCGGGCACCGAGTAGCCGGGCAGGGCGTCCGCCAGCGCGGCTCGGAGCACTCGGCCGTCCGGACGCGGGCCCGCCGCGGTCACGTAGGCGAGCAAGTCGCCGTCACGCACGATCGCGCGGGCTTCGGCGACGTCAGGCTGTTCGGCGAGCTTGGCTTCGATCTCGGTCAGCTCCACCCGGAAGCCGCGGACCTTGACCTGCCGGTCGAGCCGTCCGAGGCAGACGAGGTTCCCGTCCGGCAGCAGCCTGCCGAGGTCGCCGGTCCGATAGCGACGGTCGCCGTCGGCGGTCACCTCGAACGCCGGACTCGGCTGGTCGAGGTAGCCGTCGACGAGATGCCGCCCGCTCACTTCGAGTTCGCCGCTGTCCAGCACGGTGAGCGTGAACCCTGGCAGCGGGCGCCCGATCGGCAGCGGTCCCTCGGCGTTCGGGCTCAGCTCGGCGGCGGTCGTCCGGTAGTGCGCGGCGAACGTCACCTCGGTGGCGCCGTAGCCGTTGACGAACACGCATTCCGGCGCGAACCGGCCGCGGCGGACGTCGGCGTGGGTCGCCTGTTCGCCGCCGAGCAGCACGGTCCGCACGGACGGGAGGCCGGTCTCGCCGAGGATGTCGAGCAAGTGCCGGTAGACCGTGGGCGTCGAGTGGTAGACGGTCACCTCGTGCCGGGCCAGCTCGCGCGCGGCGTGGGCGAGACCGTGCGCGCGCAGGTCGACCGGCACGAGCGCGGCGCCGGTGAGCAGTGCCGGGTAGAGGTCCGGAATCGCCGCGTCGAAGCCGAACGACGCGAGCAGGCTGAGCCGGTCGGCCGCGGTGATGCCGAGCGCGGCGATCTGGTTGTCGACGACGTGCAGGAGGTTGCGGTGGGTCTGCGCGACGGCCTTCGGACGGCCGGTGGACCCGGAGGTGAACAGTACATACGCCAAGTCGTCCGGATCGGCTTCCGGCACGGGGAGCGGCGCGGTCTCCGTGCCCGTGCGCACGAGCCGCACGGATCCGTTGCCGCACAAGGACTCTGCCAGCTCGACGTACTCCGGATCCGCGAGCACGGCGGTCACCCGCGCGGCCGTGAGCTGGTACTCGAGACGCTCCTGGGGGAAGGTCGGGTCCAAGGGGACATAGGTGCAACCCGCGGCGAGGGTGCCGAAGATCGCCGCGATCGCGGCGCTGCCGTGCCCGGTGACGAGCCCGACCCGCTCCCCCGGCCGGACACCGGCGTCGCGTAGCCGCAGCGCGCGGCCGCCCGCGAGCCCGGCGAGCCGGGTGTAGGTGAGCCCTGTGCCGTGCTCGAAGACCGCGACGTGGTCGGGCGTTCGCCGGACGTGCCTGTCGAATCGGCTGACGCAGCCGGGTTCCGTCATCGGGCGTCGAGCAGTCGCTCCGAGGTTTTTCGGGCGCGCGACAACAACGGCGTGGACTTCATCTTGCTCCCCAGTGCAGATTCAGGTGAAGAATCACGCAAGGTTAAGACGACCTGCCGCGCGGAGGAATACGATTTCCGTGGATTTAGTCCGAACGATCCATCCATATTGGACCATACGTCGCAATTTTCCACGGCTTACGCTGGAATCCGCATCCTGAGCAGCACTTGGCGACCATCGTTCGGACACCAACGACACTCGGTTGATCACTTTCGGTGACACGTCGGATATTAACCGACACCATGTCATGAGCCACGTTTACCGGCAACCGGTCGACCGATTTCCGCAATCGATTCAGAAATGCGGATCCGGTCGCACGAGTGAACCCCGCCAAGCCTGCGGCAGCGGCGTCAAGCAGACAGCCGACATGGGTCGGCACGCAGATGCCCGCGGACCCGACTGTCCACGAAGGCCTCTCTTCGGGAGGGCGGCGCCCGATCAGGCCGGTTTGAGCAAGGTGGCACGACCAGCGCACGACCAGGGGGGGTGAAGGCTCCCATCACCGCGCCAGACGCGACGAAGGGAGCCTTCACCCCGCCGACTCACGCCCCCACGTGAAAACCGTACCTATGAACATCCAGTCGACAAAACGCATCCTTGTGGACATTTGAGGGAAGACACAGACTCGCAGGACGCCCACAGCGAATCGGCGCGTATCCATTCAGGCGAATTCGCGATCCGGAGGAGACAATTACTTCGATGCGATTTTCTCCCGCTCGAAAGCGGCTCAGGAGTCGGATTCGCCCATCACAAGACCTTCGATGGTGTGCTTCTGAGTAATGGGCCGCAGGGAATCGACGATCGGGCAATCAAGGTGGGCGCGCACCGAATCCGGCAGGGTAGCCCAGAATTCGCGGGTCACGGCGGTGTCGTGCCGGGCGTCGTTGCCCGCTCCCGGCGCGTCGAGACCGAGGACCAGGACAGGACGGCTTTTGGCCGAGTGGTTCGCGGTTCCTCTGTGGACGGTCAGCGCCGACCGGATCGAAATGTCGCCCATGCGCGGGAATTTGCGTACGGCCAGTTCCCGGTAGCGCGGGTACGCCGCCCGTGGCGGGAACATCCCGTGCTCGAACGCGCCGCCGTCGTCCCAATGCGTGCCGGGCGCGATCTCGAAAGGTCCCATATCCGGTTCGGTGTCGACGGCGGTCACGTTGACGGCCAACGAGTTCAGCCTGCGATGGAGTGCGGTCTCCTCGGGCATCGGGAAGTCGCGGTGCCACGGCTGGTCGATCGCGCCTGCCAGCGGGACATCGAAACCGACCTCGACGATCCGGTAGTCCGGCCCCAGCACGGCCTCGGCGACGGCGGTGATCCACGGATGGGACACCAACTCGGCGAACCCGCGCAGCTGTTCGGGATGGATTTCGACGTAGAACCGGTTGGGCCCGCGACCGACCGCGCCGTTTTCGCGCCCGCGCGCTTCGGCGAACGCGGTCTCGATGTCTTCGCCCAGGCGTCCGACCCAGTCACGAGTGAACGCCTGCGGGAGACCGATGATGCCCTCCCGGTACAGGCGGGCGGTCAGGGATTCGAGTTCGTCGGCGGGCAGCGGGGCGGGAGCGGTGTGGTGGACAGGCATCTCGACCTCCGGGCGACACGGCAGCGTCTCTCCAGTTTGCAACGTGGCATGCCACGTTGCAAGAGCTATCCTCGCGGGGAGCGAGAGGAAGAGGATGAACCCGAAGCTGCGGGATGTGGCCGAGCACGCCGGGGTGTCCGTGCGGACGGTGTCGAACGTGGTCAACGGCTTCCGGTACGTCGCTCCGGCGACCAGGGAGCGGGTGCAGGCGAGTATCGATGCCCTCGGCTACCGGCCCAACATGGCCGCCCGGACGCTCCGGCAGGGCCGGACCGGGCTGGTCGCGCTGGTGATCCCGGAGATCGATTCGCCCTACTTCTCCGAGCTCGCCGCGCGGACGGTGCGTATCGCCGACGCGCGGGGACTGACGGTGCTCATCGACCAGACCGACGGCGACGCCGAACGGGAAACGCAACTGCTGCACGGACAACGCAGCCAACTGGTCGACGGCGTGTTGTTCAGTCCGTGGGCGGTGGCCCCGGCGGAACTGGCCTCCCGGACCGACACCGCCCCTCTCGTGCTTCTCGGCGAGCACGACGGTACCGCCGGCGTCGACCACGTCGCGATCGACAACATCGCGGCCGCACGCGAGGCCACCGCGCACCTGCTGGCGCGCGGACGGCGGCGGATCGCCGCGGTCGGCAGCCAGCCGCGCTCGCTCAACGCGACCGCCCGCCAGCGGCTGGCAGGCTACCGGGAAGCGCTCGCCGAGGCCGGACTACCGGCCGACCCCGGACTCGAAGTGCCCGTGCAACGCCTGCACCGCGCCGACGGCCATCGGGCGATGCTGCGGCTGCTCGACTCTCCCCTGCCGCCCGACGCGGTCTTCTGCTTCACCGACGAACTCGCGCTGGGAGCGTTGAGAGCCGCCGCCGACCGCGGCGTCGCGGTACCGGATTCCTTGGCACTGATCGGCTTCGACGACATCGAAGACGGCAGGTTCGCGGTCCCGGCGCTCACCACCGTCTCCCCGGACAAGGATCGCATCGCCGAACTCGCCCTCGACCGGCTGGCCGAACAGATGGCGAGCCCGCGGTCGCCGCGCTCGATCGTCGCCCCGCACCGGCTGATCGTCCGGGAAACGAGCTGAGCCGGTCGCTCGTCGTTCCGGCGAACAACAGGTGGATCACTGCGGTGCCGGTTCCTTCGAGTGACGTCCGAGGCTGCCGATCGCGGTCATGACCAGCACGATTCCCACGACGCCTGCCACCGTCAGCCGCTCGCCGAGGAAGACGACGGCGATCACGACAGCGGTGACCGGCTCCAGCAGGGTCGCCACCACCGCCGCGCCGCTGGGTGTGGTCCGCAGGCCGGTGAACAGCAGCGCGTAGGCGAGCGCCATCGTCACGGCCCCGAGGTAGCCGATCAGCGCCCACGACCCGATGTCGCCGGTCCACACCCCGCCTCCGTTCGCCAACGGCACGATCAGTCCGGCGGGAACGAGGACCATCGCCGCGACGCAGGTCGTCGTCGTGGTCATGGTCAGCGTGTCGAGCCGTAGAGACAACGGCCCGGCTGCTTCGGCGGAGAGGGCGTAGGCGGCGCCGGACGCCAGTGCGGTAAGCACACCCAGCACCGGGTACGGCGCTTCGCCGTCAGGGCTGCCGACAACGCTGACCAGGAGAAGCCCCGCGAGCGCGACTGTGACCGTGAGGAACTGGGCGGCGGAAGGCCGTCGGCGACGCCGGACGCTTCCGGTGATCAGCAACAGCACCGGCGCGAACCCGAGACACACCACGGTAGTGATGCTCACTCCCGCCCACAGGACGGCCACGAAGAAGAGCAGCTGGAAGATCGCCGTCGAAACCCCGACCACGGCCACCCGCCGCCAATTCCGCCTGCCGAGCCGTACGCAGTCGCGCAACCGCCGCAGCACGGCGGCGGCGATCACCAGGACGACGACCGCGACCAAGGCGCGGTACCCGCCGATGGCCAGTGGTGAAAGGCCCGAAGCGTCGTGGACGACCGGGATGACCGGACCGATGGTGCCCCAGAGCACGCCGGCCAGGCACACCAGAACCAGTGCTCTCCCCCGGCCGGCGGGCGCCTGGACAGGCTGCGTTTCCTTTGTCACCACACCGGCAGCATGGCAAACGGACCCGAGCACGGTCGCCTCGACCGCGACGTCACCCGGTGGTCGGGCGGAGAACGAGGCATACGAACCCGAAAGATTCCCGGTAGACGCGCAACCATTCCTCTCGATGGGTGGCGGCCGCGGCGAGCGCGTACGGACTGTCCGGATCGTCGGGGTGGTCGAGCGCCCACGAGGCCAGTGTCCCCGTCCAGTCCCATTCGTAAGCGTCCAGCTCGTGGCGAGTGCTGACGTGCCCGTAGACGGGCACCCATCCATCGGCGACGACACGGTCGACCGTGGTGGCCAGATCGGTGAAATCACCGAGCATCTCCACCGCCTCCGGTGACGGATCGCGTTCCCAGAAACCGTCACCGACCAGGACGCGCCCGCCGGGAGCAAGATGCTCACGGGCGGCCGCGAGGGTGGCGAGCAGACCACCGAAGGCATGCGCGGCTCCGACACTGAGGATCAGGTCGAATCGTTGTGTGGACGTGAAATCCGCGGCGTCGGCGTGCTGGAGATCGAGCCGGTCCGCCACGCCGAGATCCCGCGCGGCATGCCGAGCACGCGTCAGCGCGCCATCGGAGACGTCGACGCCCACGGCCCGCAACTTCGGATAGGCGACCAGAGCCCGCAGCAGCCATTCACCACCACCACAACCGAGATCGAGGACGTGCCCGTCCCCGTCTCCCAGTCCGCGCTCCAGCAGTTGTCGTACCGACTCGTCACCCAACGGCGAAGCCACCGGGTGACGCGCATGGGCAAGCCGGGAGATCCGTTCACGCTGCATCCGGAGACCATGGCAGGTCCGGATGGCGCGGACAATCGGTTATCCGGCGTCGTGAACGGGCTCAGACCTTGCGTCCGACGCCGGCGTAGACGTCGTCCGGTTCGATGTCGCGGAGGCCGGGTTCCGGATGCCACAGCGGCGCGCTCACCACGCCGGGATCGATCAGCTCCAGTCCGTCGAAGAGCGCGGCGACCTCGGCGTAAGGGCGGAAGTACATGGGATCCCTGCTGTTCTTCATCGCCTCGGTGACCGCCGCCATTTCCCGGGGCGCGTGGTCGGCGGTCAGATGCGACAGCGCGACGAGGCTGCCTGCCGGCAGTGCCTCCCGGTACCGGGCGACGATCTCGCCGGGGTACAGGCTGTCCGGAATGAAGTGGAACACGGCCACCATGAGCAGCCCGATCGGCTGTCCGGAATCCAGCAGTTCCCGCACCGCGGGCGAATTCAGGACCGCCTGAGGATCGCAGAGATCTTCCTCCACGACGGCGGCGTTCGGGTTGCCGTCCAGGATGAGGCGGCTGTGGGCGACGGCGACCTTGTCGTAGTCGACGTAGACCACCCGGCATCCGGGATCCATGTCCTGGGCGATTTCGTGCACGTTCCCGACGGCCGGGATTCCCGAGCCCAGGTCGAGGAACCGGGTGATGCCCTGCCCGACCATGTACTGCACGGCGCGGCGAAGGAACGCCCTGTTGGACGCGGCGACCTGGCGGCCCGTTGGCAGGACCGCCATGACCTTCTCCCCGACGGCGCGGTCGGCGTCGAAATTGTGGCTGCCGCCGAGCAGCCAGTCGTAGACCCGTGCCGCACTCGGCACTCGGATGTCGACACCCTCCGGAACCCGTCCACCCGCCACGGACACCCCGCACCTCGCAATGCCTCGACTCCCCGTACACCGCCGTCGCCAGTACGGTACCGAGAGCGACACCTCGCTCGAAACCACCGTTCCGCACACGGGAGGCTGAGCCGCGCCTGCGAACTGCGTCTCTCAGATGGCGGCGAGAGCGGCTCGCGAGGCGTCGGTCAAGGTGGCGCCGAAACCGGACACCAGCCCGGCGCCGTCACACGTAAGCGTGACTTTGTAGCCGCCGGGAGCCGTGGTGTGCAGGAAAGCGCTACAGGTGTCGCCGCCGCCGAGCGCGATCTGCGCCGGAGCGCGCGCTTCTCCGCCTGCATCGGTGAGCGTGGTGCCGAGGCCGTCGATGAACGAACGCCCGATACCGTCGCAGGTGAGTGTGGCCTGGTAACCACCCACCACTGACCGCCGAGTTCATGAACGCCGAGCACCCCGCGGCGGGTGCGGCGCTCGCGACGGCGGGCGAGGCGAGGGGCGCGGCGGCCGCTCGCTTGGCGGAGCCGATCCTGCTGCTGCTTTCGCGCTGTGGTTCCCAAGGCGCCCAACGTATCGAGCTCGGCCGCTGGCGGGTTGACCCTGACGCAGGGTCAACCCGTCAGCATGGCCGCCATGAGCACGGAAGACAGCCCTTTCACGATCCACCGCGACGGCGTCACGATCCAGGTCTCCCGCGGCGGCCGGGGACGGCCGCTCGTCCTGTGTCCCGGACTCCTCACGACTCAGGCCGACCTGCGCGAACTGATCGAGCTGCTGCGCCGCGACCACGATGTGGTGACCTTCGACCTCAGAGGTCATGGCCTCTCCTCGTCCGCCGACCGGTACAGCTTCGAGGCGTTCCTCGGTGATTTCGGCGCCGTCCTGGCGGAACTGGACGTCCACGCGCCGCTGCTCGTGGGGCATTCGCTCGGCGCGGATCTGGCCGTGCACTACGCCGCCGGCCATCCGGACGCCGTATCCGGGCTCGTCCTCATCGACGGTGCGAACCCGGTACCCGAACCGTTCCTCACCGAGGCCGAGCTGCCGGAGTTCCGTGCGATGGCGGAAGGACTGCGGCACGAATTCGAGCGGGCCGCGGGTACCGAGCGTCAGGTACTGCTGGCCCCTCAGGACTTCCTCGACCTGAACCTGGAGATCGAAACGGTGCGCTCCGGAATCCTCGACCGGTACCGGAAGATCGACCGTCCGATCCACCTGATCATGTCGACCTCGATGGCCGGGGACGGCGAAGACGGTCGAACGCGGTGGCGCAACGAGAACTGGCGGGCCGGAGTCGAACGGCTCGTCCGCGAACGGCCGCACCTCACCACGTCGTGGCTCGACGCCGACCACCGGCTCGTCGTCACCCACGCTCGGGACATCGCCCGGTTGATCCGCGAGGCGACCTTCTGACCAGCACGCGGTCGAGGACACTGGGCAGATGTTGACCATCGGCGAGCTGGCGTCGTACGCGGGGGTGACGGTGCGCGCGGTGCGGCACTATCACGCCAAGGGTCTGTTGCCGGAGCCCGGACGCGACCACTCCGGCTACCGGAGGTACGACGCCGGTGCCGTGGTGGAGCTGATCAGGATCAGGACTCTCGCCGAAGCCGGGGTCCCGCTGTCGCGGGTGCGGGAACTGCTCCAGGCCGGGGAGGAGGAATTCGCCGCGGCGGTCACCGACATCGACAAGCGGCTGCGGGCCGAGATCCGGCAGCGGCAGCGGCATCGCGAGCGGATCGCCCGGCTCACCGCCGGAGAAAGTCTGGTGCTGCCCCAGGAGGTGGTCGAGATCCTCGACCGGCTGCGGGCGCACGGCGTCGACGAGCGGATCGTCCAGGTCGAGCGGGACGGCTGGATCCTTCTGGCCGCGCACTCACCCGAACGGGTCCCGGAATGGGCGGCGCGCAAGAGGGAGCGGATCACCGATCCACCGCTCATCGACTTCTATCTCACCCTGGGGCAGGCTCTCGACCGGGAGGGCGACGATCCCGGACTGGTCGAGCTGGCCGACAGGCTGGCCGTCTACATCACGCGGATGGCCGACGAGCGGAACGAGGCCTATGTCGGCGACACCGAGGTCAGCCCGCCGTTCGCCGAACTGATGGACACACTGGCCTTCGACACCGCCCCGCCGGCCCGCCGCCTGATCGAGCTGATGAGAACGCGAGGCTGGACCGGCTGGACGAAGCTCGAACGCGTGGCCCCGGCGGATTCAGAAGGCCGTACCGACATCGCCGACATGGGAAACGCCGTGATCGCCGCACCGGCTCTGCACCTCGGCGAGCAGCACCCGCAACAGTGAGGCGAGTTGGGCCCGCTGCTCGTCGCCAAGCCCGGAAATCAGGTCGAGTTCCCGCTCGAGCACCCGGTCGACGGTCTGCTCCACCAGCGCGTGCCCGGCCGGGGTCAGTGTCACGTACACGCTGCGGCCGGGCGGTTCGGTGTGCCGCTCGACCAGCCCCTCACGTTCCGCGCGGGCCACCCGCTGTGAGATCGCGCCCGCCGTGACCAGGGTCGACCTCGCCAGCTCCCTGGTCGTCAACGAGTACGGCGGGGAGCTGCGCCGGAGCACGCTGAGCAGGTCCAACGTGGCCGAATCGACGCCGGAGTCGGCGAGGACGCGGCGACGGTCCTCGCCGAACACCTTGGCCAGCTGCCACACCCTGGTCACGATGCCGATGGACTCGGTCGACGTTCCCGGCCGTTCGCGCTGCCACGCCGCCTCGATCTCGTCCGCCGCGTCCGGCCTTGGATCCTCTTGTCGCCACACGACCCCCACCCTATCATTTAGGTCTAAACGTGACGGGATCGACGAACACGAAAGAAGGCAGATGACTCGGACAATCCTGGTCACCGGCGGGGGCACCGGCATCGGCAAGGCCGTGGCGGCGAAATTCGCGGCGGACGCCGTCGTGCACATCACCGGACGGCGCAAGGACGTACTGGTCGCGACGGCGGCGGAGCTGGGCTCGTCGGTCCGGCCACTCGTCTGCGACAGCACCGACCCCGAGCAGGTCGTCGCCGCGCTGGCCGAGCTCGACGGACCGATCGACGTGCTGGTCAACAACGCCGGTGGCAACACCGACTTCGATCTCCCCGAGCGGGACGGCCTCGCCGGAGTCCTCGCGCGGTGGCGGGCCAATCTGGACGCCAATCTGATCAGCGCGGTGCTGACCACCACCGCCGCCGAAAGCAGGCTGTCCGAAGGCGGATCGGTGATCCACATCGGGTCCATCGCCGCCGACCAGGGTGCCGGATCGTACGGCGCGGCCAAGGCCGGGCTGGCGTCATGGAACATCGACCTGGCCCGCAGGCTCGGCGCACGCGGGATCACCACCAACGTGGTCGCGCCCGGCTACATCCGGGAAACCGAGTTCTTCCGCGACAGGCTCCCCGCCGAGCGGGCGGAGCAACTGGTCGACGCGACCTGCACCGGCCGTGCCGGGATTCCCGCCGACATCGCCGAAACGGTGTACTTCCTCGCTTCCGCGGGCGCTCGGCACATCACCGGACAGACCCTTGGAGTCAACGGCGGCGCCCACCCGAGCAGATGATGGATCAGAACGGTGAGGCCCGCTCGTAACCATCGGTTTGAACGCCTCACGCGCGGGTAGCCACTGCCCAGGCCGACAGGCACACGACGGCGGTGGGTGGCGTGCACACGTCCCCACCGCGTCACAGGGCGGCCGGCTTTCCCTTGGTGAGGGTGGAACTCCCGGGGGGCGAGCCGGCCGTTCAGCGCGAGTTCCGCCCGGGATGAAGCTGCCGTCACCGGTGTCATCTCGTAGGGTTGCATTTCCGGGGCCTCAGCCCGGATTGCCCAGGCGGACAAGGAGCACGGCGGTGGATGGGCGGCATCGAGGACCGTTGTGGCGGGCCATCGCCTCCGCCGCCGAAGTGGCGGGTCGTCGTGACAGCTGGGCACAGACCGTCTGCCTCGCCTGTGTGGAAACCATGGGTCAGGTGGACGCGGCGATCCTGGCGTTGCGGGGTGGTTCGCACGCCGAAGAGGTCTTGGGTGCCAGCGACCGGTGGGCCGCCGACCTGGCCGAAGCGCAGTACACCGTCGGCGAGGGGCCCGGCGTGGAAGCGTTCACGAGCGGATCACCGGTGCTGGTGCCGGATCTGAACATCGAGCAGGTCCGCTGGCCGGGTTTCGCGCAGGCGGCCCTCGCCGGCGGGGTGACGGCGATGTTCGCGTTCCCGCTCCAGCTCGGGGCCATCCGGCTGGGCACCCTGGAACTGATTCGCCACAGTCCCGGCGGACTGCCCAGCGACGAGCTGAGGGATGCCGTGCTGGCGGCGGATCTCGGCGCCGCGGCGTTGTTGCGGCAGGCGAGGTCGGCCGAGGTCGAGGGCCACGAATTCGCCCCGGACCCGGTGCGGTCGTTCCAGGATGTCAATGTGGCCACCGGAATGCTGGCCGCCCAGCTGCACATCGGTCTCGATGACGCCTTCACCCGCCTGCGCGCCCATGCCTACGGGCGGAACCGGTCGATCCTGGAAGTCGCCCGTGATGTGCTGGAACGGCGCATCGTCCTGGACGAGCTCGCCGAATGAACCGTCGACCTGGAGGAAACATGAGTCGTCACCGAAGGGCTGGCGGCGATCCCGGCACGCTGCCGTCCGACCTGACCGGAGCACTCGGCGCCATCACCGCGCGGCTGGTCGGCACGCCGGACAACGACACCGTGCTGCGACTGACCCTCGAGGTGGGTACCGAACTGCTCGGGGCGTCCGCTGCCGGTGTGCTCCTGTCGCGACCCGGTGGCGGGCTGGACGTGGTGGCGGCCTCCGACGGGAAGATGCGATTCCTGGAATCGCTGCAGACCGACATCGATCAGGGACCGTGCGTCGATTCCATCGCCACGGCCGCCGTGATCACCTCACCCGATCTCGCGGCCGACGGTTCGCGATGGCCGAAGTTCGTCCCGGCGGCGCTCGCGGCCGGATTCCGCGCGGCGGTCGCGATCCCGTTGCGGCTGGACGGACGGGCGGTGGGCGGGTTCAACCTGCTCTACGACATCGAAAGGACACTGGAGCGGTGGCAGCTGGAGCTGGCGCAGGTGGTGTCCGATCTCGCGGTGCTCGCGCTGGTGCAGGAACGCGGTGGCCGCCGCTCCGACCGGTTCCTGGAGGCCACGGTCACCGCGGTGAACGACCGGGCCCAGCTCGGCCAGGCCGTCGGCGTCGTGGCGGGAACACTCGGGATCGAGCCCGCGGCGGCCCAAGCCGCGATTCTCGCCTACGTCTCCGAAAACGGCCGGATGGTGCGCGAGGTGACGGGGGGCGATCACGAGCGGCGTCCTCGACCCCGCCGTCGTGGCCGGGGCCTAAGTCCAGCCTCCGTAGTCGGGGTCGGCGGTGCCGTCGGCCTGCGCTTCGACGATCGCCGCGATCCGGGAGGCCTCCGCTTCGCGTCCGGCGCCGCCGCTCAAGCCGTCGAGCGCCTGGGCGGAGTCACAGCCCTGCCAGCCTTGCAGGACTCCGACGGCTTCGTTGACCGCCGCCCGCGCCGCGAGCGCCCGGAGAAGGCGCGCCGCGATCTCGAGTGACTCCGGGTCGGGATCACGGGCGGCCCTCATGACCGAGGCCGAACGATCGCGGTGACGAGCCGCTCGGCGCAGTCGCGGAGCTTGACGTTCTCCCGTTGCGATTGCGCCACCAGCTCTTGGAACGCCTCGTCAGCGGTGACGCCGTGCGCGCCCATGAGGACGCCTTTGGCCTGGTCGATCACGGCCCGGGACACCAGCGCGGTGGCCAGCTGGTCTGCTTCCCGCCGGGCGATGCGGTACCGGGCGGTGGCTCGCATCGCGCCTTCGACGGCCGTGACGAAGAGTTCGAGCAACACGGCGTCGACCTCGCGGTAGCCGTGGACGTGGAATCCGTAGAGGTTCAGCGATCCGGTGTGCTCGTCGTCGACAGCCAGCGGCGCGGAGAGGAAGCTGGCGACTCCGGCGGACGTCGCGTGCTCGGCGAACCGGGGCCAGCGGGCGCGGGCGGTCTCGACATCCACCCGGACCACCCGTCTCGCCGTGGCCGCCTCCAGGCAAGGCCCGGCACCGGCGCGGTACTGGTCGATGTCGATGCCCAGGGCGCGGCGATCGGTGCAGGCGGCCGTGGTCGGGGTCCCGTCCTTCAACAGGGTGACACTGACGATGTCGGCTCCGGGAATGACGTGCAGCAGTTGACGGGAGATCACCTCCAGGGCGGTATCCAGCCCGCCATCGTCCTCCAGAGACCGGATCAGCGCTTCCAGCGCCGTCGTCACCTCGTCCAGCTGGCGGCGGATGACGGCGGGTTCGTCAGGCGAGGACATGGCGGTTCCCCTTCCCCTGAACCTGCGTTCAGTGCCTGCCTTTGACGCTATGGGGAGATCGGGGTGTGTCAAGGCCACCGGTCTCGCCCGATGCCTGCCGCGAAGTGACGATTCGACCCGATACGTCACACACTCCTGTTGGCCTTGCGCGCGTTTCCGCCGTCCGGCTGCGGGACTTGGGGTTCCCGCGTCGGGCACCGGCGCTCATGTCGCGAAAGCCTCTTTCGAGACGTCAGATGCCCCGAAAGTGGCTTTCGCGACACAAACAAAGACCCAGGCGACCTGTCACAACATTCAACGTCACAACAGAGACTTCCGGATCAGGCATTCGGGGCCACTCCCCCGACACGTCCTGAAAGCCACTTCCGCAACGCTGAAGGTTGCGAAAGTGGCTTTCGCGACACAACATTCACCCTCGCAGCAAAGACTCCAGGCCACGCTCCGGCACACACGTCCAAATCCGGCACCGCTACGAAAGCGTGAAGCCCAGTTCCTTGCCCCGCGTCACCAATTCGTCCCTGGCCGCGGGATGCGCGACACGGTCGACGATCTGCTGCGCCTGCTCGCTCGCGTCGTTGCCCCAGATGGTCGCGACGCCGTGTTCGCTCACCAGGAAACTGTGCTGGAACGACGTCACCGGCCCGGCCAGCCGCGGCACCACCGTCGAGACGTCGGCCTTCGGATGCCACGACGGCAGCGCGATGATCGCCCGCCCGCCGGGTGAATGCAGCGCCCCGACCACGAAGTCGGTCTGCCCGCCGAAGCCCGAGTAGATCGCCCCGCGCACCCGGCTCGCGTTGGCCTGCGCGAACAGGTCCACCTCGAGCGCGCTGTTCACCGACACCAGGCCGCGCTGCCGGGCGATCACGGCGGGATCGTTCGTCTTTTCCGTGCGCAGCAAGCGGATCCGCGGATTGCGGTCGAGCCACCGGTACAGCTCCGCGGTACCGAACACGAACGACGCCGTCACCGGCACCGCCGGATCGAGTGCACCGGCGCGGTCGAGCGCGAGGACGCCGTCGCTGAACATCTCCGACCAGATCGCGAGTCCGCGTCTTCCGGTCACCGCGGCCAGTGTCGCGTCCGGGATCCCGCCGATGCCCAGTTGCAGGGTCGCGCCGTCCTCGACCAGGCTCGCCACCCGCTCACCGATGGTCCGCGCCGTGTCCCCCACCGGCCGCGGGACCGGCGACAGGAGCGGCTCGGCCACATCGAGGGCGTAGTCGATCTCACTGACCGGAAGGAGTCCGTCACCGTGGACGAACGGCATCTCGGGGTTGACTTGCGCGACGACCAGGCCACAGCGCGCCCGCACCGCCTCGACGGCCGCGGGCAGGATGTTCACCTCCGTGCCCAGCGACACCACGCCGTCCACCGGCACCGACGTGTGCAGCAGGACGACGTCCGGCGGCAACGCGGTCTTGAGCAGTTGCGGCACCAGCGACAAGCGCGAAGGGAAGTACCGCAGCCCGGCGCGGCCGCGCATCCCCGCCCCCACGAACGGCGTCTCCAGCAGCACACCTTCGCGGTCCGGCATTCCGGCCTGCGCGTTCAACGCGAACAACCGGTACTCCGCCAGCGCCGCGTCCAGCACGTTCAGCGCCCGCATCGGGGTGGCGAAGTTCCCGCTCACCACCACCCGGGGGTGTGACGCGGGAACGCCCGCCAGGACGGAACCGAGCTGACTCTCCGACAGGACGCGCATGAGCCGATCATGCCCGAGGGGCCGGGTGGCGGGTCCGGAGGATATCCCGCACCGCGGCTTCGTCTCCTTCGATGGCGACGAGCCCGGCGACGTCGTCGAGCTTGAGCGCACCCGCGGCCAGCCCGAGGACGATCGCCGCGTCCGCTCGGAGGACGGCGTCGAGTTCCCCGCCGTCGTGCTTCTCGACCTGCGTGCCGCCGGGTGTCGTCCGCAGCCGGATCACGCTGCCGTCCACTTCGATGCCGATCGTCGACGACCGGCGCCCGGCGGGTTCGCCGGGCAGCAACGCTCGAAGGGCGACGACGAGCCACGCGGCGTCGAAGCGGTCGCCGTCCGGTCCGCGCGTCATGAGCGGCGTGGACCAGCGGACGAGACCCTCGATCGGCTCGCGCAACCCGGCGCCCCACTCCGTGAGGGCGTAGACGACGGCGTTGGTCCCCTCGGCCAGCCGCCGTTCGACCACGCCGGCGTTCTCCAGGTCGCGGAGGCGGTCGGCGAGCAGATTGGTGGCCACGCCGGGGAGCCCGTCGAGCAGCTCCCGATAGCGGGCGGGGGCGATGAGGAGCTGGCGGACGATGAGCAGGTTCCACCGATCGCCGACGACGTCGAGCGCACGGGCGAGCCCGCAGTACTGGCCGTAACTCCGCATCGCTTGAGTTTCTCAAGTGACCGTGAAAAACTCAAGCCTACCGAACCTGGAGGAGGCCGCGATGGCCGATATCACCGAGAGCGTCCGGCCTTCCTGGGTCGACGACGACCTGTTCCCGTTCGAGAGCCACTTCGTCGACATCGACGGGCACGCCGTGCACTACATCGACGAGGGCTCGGGTCCCACGCTGGTGTTCCTGCACGGCAACCCGACCTGGTCGTTCCTCTGGCGCGACGTCATCCGCGCGCTGCGCGAAGACTTCCGGTGCGTCGCCCTCGACTACCCCGGCTTCGGGTTGTCGACACCGAAACCCGGCTACCGCTACTGGCCCGAGGAGCACGCGGACGTGGTCACCGCGTTCCTCGACGCGCTCGGCATCGAGGGAGCGACCCTGGTCGGGCAGGACTGGGGCGGCCTGATCGGCCTGGCCGCCGCCCAGCGACGGCCGGGTGCGTTCGACCGGCTCGTGCTCGCGAACACCTGGGCCTGGCCGGTCAACGGGATCCTGCATTTCGAGGCCTTCTCCCGCGTCATCGGCGGGCCCGTGGTCCGCTTCCTGGTCCGGCGGTTCAACCTCCTCGTCAACGGGTTCATCCCCACCGGCCACCGGAGGCGGAAGCCGACCTCGGCCGAGATGACCCAGTACCGCCGGGCGCTGGCCACCCCCGCGCGGCGGCAGGCGTCCGCCGTGCTCCCCGGCCGGACCCTCGCCAGCCGAGCCTTCTTCACCGAAGTCGAGGCGGGACTAGCCGACGTCGCTCACCTGCCGGCGCTGATCGTGTGGGGCGACGCCGACATCGCCTTCCGCCCCCAGGAACGCGAACGCCTGGAGGCGACCTTCCCCGACCATCGGACCGTGATCGTCGAGGGCGCCGGCACTTACGTCGAGTCCGACGCCCCGGAGGAATTCGTCGCCGCGGTCCGCGACTGGCTGGGGACGCGGCCAGAAACGGGCTGACTGTCACAAACCGGTGCCGGCCGGGGTCGTATGGGCAGAGCACGATCGATACGACCTGAGCGAGGACCAGCGATGAGTGAACGACACGAGGCGCGCGGCGCCATGGACCCGGCGACCGAAGCGTTCGTGACCCATCGCAATCTGCTGTTCACCGTGGCCTACGAGATGCTCGGTTCGGCCACCGACGCCGAGGACGTCCTGCAGGAGACCTGGTTGCGCTGGGCGGGCGTCGACCTCGGCACGGTGCTGGACCCGCGCGCGTTCCTGGTCCGGATCACCACCCGGCAGGCACTCAAACGACTACGGACGCTCGGCAGGCGCAAGGAGTCCTACGTCGGCCCGTGGCTGCCCGAACCGCTGCTGACCGCGCCCGATGTCGCCGAGGACGTGGAGCTGGCCGCCAGCGTCTCGATGGCGATGCTGCTGGTACTGGAAACACTCGCGCCGACCGAGCGAGCGGTCTTCGTGCTGCGGGAGGTTTTCGCCGTCGGCTACGACGAAATCGCCGAGGCCGTCGACAAGACTCCCGCCGCCGTGCGCCAGATCGCCCACCGGGCGCGGGCCCACGTCGCCGCGCGCAGACCGCGCGGCACCGGGTCACCGGCCGAACACCGCGCCGCGCTCCAGGCCTTCCAGAGAGCTGTGGAAACCGGGGATCTGCAGGGCCTGCTCGACATCCTCGCGCCGGACGTCGTCGCGCTCAGCGACGGCGGCGGGGTGAAACACGCACTCCTGCGGCCGATCGTGGGCGCGGACAAGGTGGCTCGTCTCCTCGCCGTCGGCTGGTGGAAACGCGACGCGGAAAGGTCCGTCGAACCGGTACAGGTCAACGGTGGTCCCGGCTTGCTGATCCGCGTCGGCGGAGAGATCGACGGCGTACTGGCGGTCCGGGTCGAAAACGGCTACGTCACCGGCGCGTACCACGTCCGCAATCCCGAGAAACTTTCCAGCGTGACAAGGGAGATTACCGTGAGCCGGTGAACGGCAACGGCCCGCCCGCGGGATTTGAGTGGCAAGGCGAACGTGTCGTGCTCGTGGGCGGGGTCGGCGGCGAGGTGAAGGCTCCCTTCGGCGCGTCCGATGCGGTGATGGGAGCCTTCGGCCCTGGTCGTGAATGGCGTTTCGGCTTAGAACCCGAAACGCCACTCACGACCACCTGTACCGACCACGCCACCTTTGCCTTACCCCTCGAAAAGGGAACCCGCGGGCGGGCCGAGCTTCACCGGGTCACTCCCGGACGGCGGCCGATGCCGCGTCCCGCGCGGGTTCGGGATCGACGGGTCCCGACGGCACCTTGGCCATCGGCCGCCCCCGCCGCCTGCGGATCTCGAATCCGGCGAGGATCAACGCGAGCGTCACCGCGCTGAGCCAGAACTGCGAGCGCGTCGACGGCAGCAGCGCCATCGCCAGGATCACCGCGGCCATCAGCGCGATGGTGGCGTAGCTCAGCCACGGGAACAGCCACATCTTGAGCGTGAGCTTGTCCGGATCCTCTCGTTCCAGCCTGCGGCGGAGCCGCACCTGCGCGAGCGCGATCGAGAGGTACACGAACAGCGCGACGGCGCCGTAGGAGTTGACCAGGAACTGGAAGATCAGGTCCGGCGAGGTGTAGGCGGCGATGACGGACACGTACCCGATCACGGTCCCCGCCAGGATCGCGCGCCGCGGGACACCGCTGCGGGAAAGCCTGGTGAAGGCCTTCGGCGCGTCGCCGTTGCTGGTGAGCGCGAACAGCATCCGCGACGACGTGTACAGCGCCGAGTTCAGGCAGGAGAGCACCGCGGTCAGGACGATCGCGTTCATGATCGTGGCCACGGCCGGGATGCCGAGCACCTCCAGCACGGCCGCGTACGGGCTCACCGCGGTCGCCGGGTCGTCCCAGGACTTGATCGCGACGACGAGGAACACCGAACCGACGTAGAACAGCACCACCCGGAAGACGATCGACCGCATGGCCTTCGCGATCGCCTTCTTCGGTTCCGCGGACTCGGCGGCGGCGATGGTGACGATCTCCGCGCCGGTGTAGAAACCGATGCACGGGACCACCGCCGCGAGTACCGCGCCGATCCCGAGTGGCGCGAATCCCCCGTGGGAGACCAGATTCGTCAGTCCACCTTGGGCACCCGGCCAGAAACCGAACAGGTACAGGGCACCGACGACCAGGAAGACGACGATCGCGACGACCTTGATCGAGGAGAACCAGTACTCGAACTCGCCGTAGGACCTGGCCGAGACCATGTTGGTGCCGGTGAGGATCAGGAGCAGGCCGAGACTGAGCACCCACAGTGGCACGTCCGGTACCCACAGCTGCAGGATCCGGCCGCCCGCGACGGCTTCGACCGCCACGACGATGACGAAGAAGTACCAGTACATCCAGCCGACGGCGAAGCCCGCGCGATTGCCGAGCGCTTCCCTCGCGTAGACGTAGAACGAGCCGAGCGCGGGTTTGGCGATCGTCATCTCCGCGAGCATGCGCATGATCAGCACGGTGATCAGGCCCGCGATGAGGAACGAGACCACCGCGGCCGGACCGGCCGACTGGATGACCACGCCGCTGCCGACGAACAGCCCTGCCCCGATGACGCCGCCGAGGGCGATCAGGTTCATATGTCGCTGCTTGAGCCCTGGTTTCAGGCCGCTGCTCTGTGCCGGGTCGGACGCTGAAGTCACGTCTCCTCCTTCTCGCACGCACCGCCGGGGCGGTGGCGCTGGGAGCTCCATTGTGGTTCCGGTCACCGTAAGAACAAGTCGGGCCCTGAGCGAGTGCCAGTTACGATGTGGGAAAGGGGTCCAGATACCACTCAGGACTTCTTGCGCGTCGCCAAGGCCAGCAGTTCCGCCGCCGGGCCGTCGAGCCGCCGTCCGGCGGGCCAGACCGCGCGCAGAACGCGGCCGAAGTGGACACCTTCCACCGGGACCACCACGAGATCATGTCCGGCGACGTCCAGTGCGCTGATCACCGCGGGGCCGGCGCCCGCGAGCACGGCGTTGCGGACGGCGGACGCGGAACCCAGCTCCAGCAACGGTTTCACCGGCCCTACCCCGGCCCGGCGCAAGGCGGCGTCGACGGTCTCCCTGGTTCCGGAGCCGTGTTCCCGCACCACGAGCTGCGTGCTCGCCAGCTCCGCCGGGGTCAGCGGGCGACGTTCACGCGCCCAGGGATGAGTGCCGGAAACGACCACCACCAGATGGTCCCTGGCGACTTTCCGCGATGCGAGACCGGGCAGCGCCCCGGGCGACTCGACGAAGCCCAGGTCGACCTTGCCGTCGCGGGCCAGTACGGCCACCTGGTCCGAATTCGTGACCTCGAGTCCGAGGTGGAGGCCGGGGTTCGCGCGGTTGAGCTCGCCGATCCAGACCGGGACCAGATGCTCGGCCAGTGTCATGCTCGCCGCGACGCGGAGTCCGGCCTCGTGGCGGGTCCGCAGGGCCTCGGCGCCGTCGAGCAGCCCGTCGAGTTCGGTGAGCACGCGGCGCGCCCAGCCGACGATCACGCGACCGTCGGGAGTGAGCGCGGATCCGCGGCGAGTCCGGTCCATCAGCACCAGCCCGAGCCGTCGTTCCACAAAGGACAGCCGCTTGCTCGCCGACGCCTGCGCGAGCCCGAGCGTGGCGGCGGCCTGCCCGATACTGCCCAGTTCGCTGACGAGGACGAGCAGGCGCAACAAGTCCAGCTCCGGTGCAGTCATAGCCAAACTGCATGACCTACCCGCCGCATTCGCGGCTACCGGCACCGTCCTCTCCGGACGACGCTCGTCAGCATGAGCACCACGTATGCGCGGCGGACGAAGCCGCATCTGACCGGTCTCGCCATCACGGCGCTCGGTGTGGCCGTCGCGTACCTGCTGAGCACCGCCGTTCCCGTGCTCAGCGCCCTCACGCTCGCGGTCGTGCTCGGGGTGGTCGCCGGCTCGCTCCCGGTGCTCTCGGACGGCACCCGGCAAGCCATCGCGAAGGTGACGAAGAAGCTCCTGCGCGCCGGTGTCGTCCTTCTCGGCTTGCAACTCGCGCTCCCTTCGGTGCTTTCCCTCGGTCCTGGCACATTGCTCGCGGTCGTGCTGACGGTCGGTCTCACGTTCCTCGGCACGATCGGGCTCGGGAGGCTGATCGGCGTTCCGCGCGGTCTCGCGATGCTGGTCGCGACCGGGTTCTCCATCTGTGGCGCGTCGGCGATCGCGGCGATGGAAGGCGTCGTCGAGCGTGAAGACTCCGACGTCGCGACCGCGGTCGCCCTGGTCACCTTCTACGGAGGCCTGGCGATCGCGGCGGTCCCGCTGCTCGGCGGCTGGCTGGGCATGGACGCGCTGCGGATCGGCGGCTGGGCCGGGTTGGGCGTGCACGAGGTCGCGCAGGTCGTCGCGGCCGCCACCCCGGCGGGGACCGCCGCCGTCGCGGTCGCCGTGGTGGTGAAGCTGAGCCGTGTCGTCCTGCTGGCCCCGATGGTCGCCGCGGTCAGCGTGCACGAACGCCGTCGCCGCCCGTCCGCGGGCGGGAAGCGCGCGCCACTGGTCCCGCTGTTCGTCCTCGGTTTCCTGGCGATGGTGGTGGTGCGCAGCACCGGGATCCTGCCGGGCGTCGCGCTCGACGTCGCCAAGGTGGTCTGCACGCTGCTGCTGGCGGGAGCGCTCTTCGGGCTCGGTTGCGCGGTCCGGATCGGCACCCTGGTCCGCACCGGTGGCCGGGCGCTCCTGCTCGGCCTGCTCTCCACGGTGCTCGTCGGCACCATCGCCTACGTCACCCTCGCCCTGCTCGGCTAGCTTGGACCGCGCTCAGCAGGGCGAGCGTTTCGATGTCGGAGGACGAGCAACCGCGGGAGAGATCGTTGAGCGGCGCGGCGAGGCCCTGGAGGATCGGGCCGAGCGCGACGGCCCCGCCGAGCCGCTCGGCGATCTTGTAACCGATGTTGCCGGCGTCCAGATTCGGGAAGACGAGGACGTTCGCGCGGCCGGCGACCGCGGATCCGGGTGCCTTGGCCGCCGCGATCGACGCCACCAGCGCGGCGTCGAACTGCAACTCGCCGTCCACCGGAAGGCCGGGTTCCCGCTGCCGCACCAGGGAAGTCGCCTCGCGGACGACGTCGACGCGCTGATGGGCCGCACTCCCCTGCGTGCTGAACGACAGCATCGCGACCACGGGGTCTTCGCCCGTCAGGCCGCGGTGGGTCGCCGCGGCGGCGAGGGCGATGTCCGCCAGCTGCTCCGCGCCCGGCTCGGGGACCACGGCACAGTCCGAAAAGGTCAGCCGCCGCCCGTCCGGGAGCAGCAACAGGAAGCAACTGCTCAAAGTGGACACTCCCGAGGCCAGGCCCACGACCCGCAGCCCCGCGCGCAGGACGTCGGCGGTCGGCCGGGTCGCGCCGGCGACACAAGCGTCCACGACACCCGCCCGCAAGGCCGCGGCAGCCACGAACACCGGATCGCGCCGGGCGGCGTCGAGGTTCTCCGGACGACGCGTGAATCCCGCCGCCAGGGCGGCCTCGATCCCGTCGTCGGCGAGGGCGTCCGAGATGTCCACGTTCACGTCCTCAGTGGCCCCTGCCGCGCGAAGGCGTGCCCCGTCACCGAAAAGCAGCGGCTGCACGATCCCCTCGTCCCGGAGCTTCATCGCGGCGCGGACGGCGCGCTCGTCGTCGCCGTCCGGCAAGGCGACGCGGAGATTCCGGCCGCGCAACGCCTCCCGCCAGCCGTCGAGCGTGGCGTCCGGCGTGACCTCGGTGGTCAGGCTCATCGAAGTACCTCCACGGACGAAGTGGGGGCCGCCGGAAGACGGCGACCCCCACATGGTGAAAAGAGGATCAGGGCTGGACGGCCTTCTCGACGTCGTTGAGCATCGCGTCGACGCCGTGGAGAAGCTCGGTGAGCACCTCGCGATCGGCGACGAGCGGCGGCGAGATCATCAGCATCGTCGCGCCGCGATCGTCACCGCGAAGGATGACGCCCGTGCGCCGGAACGCCTCCGGGAGCACCTCGCGAAGCACCTTCAACGACTCGGCCTCGGTCAGCTCCCGGCCGCTGTGGCGGTCGGCCATCAGCTCGATGGCGTAGAAGAAGCCGGTGCCGCGGACATCCTTGACGCAACGGTGCGCGGACTTGAGCGAGTTCAGCGCGGCGAACAGCTCCGGCCCCTCGGTGAGCACGTTGTCGAGCACCCGCTCGTCCCGCATCGCGGTGAGGTTCGCGACGGCAACGGCGGTGGCGACCGGGTGCCCGCCCCACGTCGCGCCGTGGGTGAAGACGCCGCCCTTGGGTGAGTCGTACAGCTCGGTGACCAGCTTCTCGCGCACGATCACCCCGCCGAGCGGCGCGTACCCCGACGTCGACCCCTTGGCGAAGGTGATCAGGTCCGGCACGACCCCGGTGACCCCGTGCCCGAACCAGTGCCCCAGCCTGCCGAACGAGCAGATGACCTCGTCGGACACGAGCAGGATGCCGTACTTGTCGCACAGGGCGCGCAAAGCGGGCCAATATCCCTTCGGCGGCACCAGCGCGCCGCGGCCGTTCTGGACCGGTTCGGCGAACAGCGCCGCGATCGTCTCCGGTCCCTCTTCGAGGATGACCCGCTCGATCGCCGTGACACAGTCCAATTCGGACGCCGGACCGCAGTCTCCCAGCAGCCCCAACGTGTTCGGCACATGCCGGACTCCCGGCATGAGCGGACCGAAAGGTTCCTTGATCTTCGCCAGCCCGGTCACCGAGAGGGCGCCGATGGTCGTGCCGTGGTACGCCATGTCGCGGCTGATGATCTTCGTCCGCTCGGGTTGCCCCTGGCTGCGGTGATACTGCCGGGCGAACTTCAGCGCGGTTTCCACCGCCTCCGAGCCCGAGTTGACGAAGAACGTCGTCCCGAGGTCGCCGGGCGCGAGCTCGGCCAGCAACGTGGCCGCCTCGATCGCCGGGGTGTGGGCCGAACCCCAGTTGCTCGCGTACGCCAGGGTGCCCACCTGGTCGGCCGCGGCCTTGGCGATGTCGGCGCGCCCGTGGCCCATGTTGACGCAGAAGAGCCCGGCGAGACCGTCGAGATGGCGGCGCCCTTCGGTGTCGATCAGGTAGCTTCCCTCGCCGCGTACGAACACCGGGAAATCCGAGGCCCAGGTGTCCTTGCGGGTGAAGTGCGGGCCGAGATGCCGTCGAGCCTGCGCTCGCAGCTGGGTGACGTCCACCGGAGACCTCCTTCGAGACACGAGTCTGTGCTTTGACTTTCGCAACCCGGCTGGCACCGGCCCAGCACCAGAGCGGCGACGATCGATGGGTCCAGTTGGCCGGGTGGTGTGTCGCGAAAGCCACTTTCGCGACGTCTGATGTCCCGAAAGTGGCTTTCGCGACAC
>NZ_JBHVKW010000013.1:0-112235 GCF_042797905.1 Amycolatopsis sp. NPDC057786 | reverse complement strand
GCGCGAAAGTCGCCGTCGCGGGTGGCGCGATCTACAACGCCGCCGACCCCGGCGCCGCGGCCAAGGAACTCAAACAACGCGCCACCCGATAACCCGGTGCGTTAAAGGAAGGGAGTCGGCGTGGAAAGCCAGAAGGCAGCTGCCCGGTCCCGCCGGGCACCGGCCGCACACGACACTTATTGCTCCCTGATGCTGCAGGCGGCCGGAGTGCTTCGGTTGCGCTACGCGGAATGCAGCCAGGACACCGCTTTGTCCCCCGCCGAGGCGAACCAGCTCGCGGACGTCTTCGAAGGTATCGCGCACGGGGATCCTGCTCACGACCAGATCGATCCGAAGGAGGCGATCGCGCTGGCGCATCGTCTGCTCGACGACGACCACCCTGAGCTGTCGAGGATGTGGCCCAGGACCAGGTAAAGGGGTCGCCGGTCCACCGGCAACGCGCAGGCCGGTGGACCGCGGCGAACTCAAGGATCATTCGCAGCTCAACGAGGAGTACACGATGACCACTGCCGTTGCCACCGAAGCCCCCGCCCGGTCCGCACCCGCGGGCGACCCCGCCCTGATCGGCGTCCCCACCTTCATCGTCGGTGCGACCGCGCTCGGCCTGGTGCTGACCGGCTACGTCCCCGCCGCCGCTGTCGGCGCCTCGATCGCGATCATCCTGCCCGCGACCGGCGTGGGCCAGCTGGTCGCCGCCGTGTGGGCCGCCGCACTGGGCGAAAGCGCCGTCGCCGCCGTATTCGGTGTCTTCGCCGGGTTCTGGCTCAGTTACGCGGCATTGGTACTCGGCCTGATCCACGGCTGGTTCGGCATCACCCCCGATGCCGCGGTCGCGACGCAGGGCCTGTTCCTGATCGCCTGGCTGGTCACGATCGTCCTGCTGACCGTGACCACACTGCGCCTGCCCGTCGCGTTCACGGTGCTGTTCGTGTTGGTCGATGTCGCGCTCGCGCTGGTGCTGTACGGCACGGTGAGCGGCTCCACGGCGGCCACCACCGCGGGCGGGTACGCCGTGTTCGCGTTCACCGCGGTCGGGGTGTACCTCTTCGCCGGCGCGGTATCCGCCGCGACGGGCGGCAAGCCGCTGCCGCTGGGCCGTCCGGTACTGACCTGACCCGGACGCGAAATCCGCATTGTTCTCCCCGGCGCCAACCGTATGGCGCCGGGGAGAACAATGCGGAGAAGTTGACCGGCAACTCGCGGCGGAAGGCCCCGCTCGACAGCGGTCAGTCCCAGTCGAGCATCCCGGGGCGCCGCCTCCCGTTCGTGCAGGACGACGGCGGTTGGAGGCCTAACTCGATGCGTTCGAAGATATCGGTGTCGGCTTCCTTCGGCCAGGCGGACAGGTCGTCCCAGGCAGCGACGTAGGAGTGTCGGTTCGGGGAAGTGATTAACAGACATCACGATCCAGCACAGGGCAACAAAACGGCCTTCCG
This sequence comes from Amycolatopsis sp. NPDC057786, assembly GCF_042797905.1. NCBI lineage: Bacteria > Bacillati > Actinomycetota > Actinomycetes > Pseudonocardiales > Pseudonocardiaceae > Amycolatopsis > Amycolatopsis sp. NPDC057786. The sequence goes on along the minus strand of NZ_JBHVKW010000013.1, from coordinate 110,799 downwards.
ACCACTCCGAGGCGCCTGTCAAGTTGGCAATCTGGCTGGGGATCAGCCTGGCCGCGAGCAGGACATGGTGCTGTTTGCTCGCTTCGGGCTGGACCGCCAAGGCCTATGTCTACCGAGGACACGAAATATGCAAGAACGCGTCACCCCGGAGCCTTGACTGGTAACGGGCCACTGTTCGTAAGTGCAGTATTCCGTGGGGTTCGGGGGGTGCTGTTGCTGATCGGCTCAAAGCGTTGCTGGCTTGCGCTGGGGGATTGTGTCCGCCGACGGGAGTCGGATGTCGTTAGTTGCCGGGGCGTCGTCGGCGGTCGGCGAGTGCTGACGCGCTGGCTCCTGCGGTGAGGACGGCGGCGAGTGCGAGTAGGGCATGCACGCCGACGGTGATGGCTGCGCCTGCCAGGGCGGTGCCTGCCGATCCTGCTGTGATCTTGAGTGCGCCGACCCAGACGAAGACTTGTCCACGGGCCCGCGGTGGGGCGTACTCGCTGCGGGCGGCGAGTGTGGAGGCGAAGAAGTAGGCGTTGGCGATGCCGGTGATGGCGTAGGCAGCGAGGGCGACCCCGAAGACGGGGCTTGCGAGCACTGCGGTGAGGCCGATGGCGACCGCGGCAGCGAGGCGGAGGGTGAGCTGGTCGGCGTCGCCGGTGGGTGGCCGGAACATGACAGCGACCGCGCCGGCGAGATTCCCGAGCCCGTAGGCGGCCACGAGTAGCCCGGTGCTGCTGGGGTGGATGTCATATCGACCGGTGCTGGCGACCGCGGTGATGGGGAGGACGGCGACGCTGAGGGCGACGGTGATGGTGAGGAGAAGGGTTCTGCGGAGCGGGCCCGACCGGACCATGAGAGCGAGCGTCCGGACAGGCCGGGGGGCCTCACCGCCGGCTCCGGCGGGTGGTTGGTGTGGCAGGAGCCAGACGACACCGCTGGCGATGAGCGCTCCGGCGGCCAGGATGAGCCCGGCGACGCGGGGCGAGGCCGAGGCGGACAGGGCTGCGACGAGGCTGGGCCCGATGGTTCCGGCGATGCCGTAGGTGGCGACGTCCCATCCCTGGGCGCGGCGTTGCTGCCTGACCTCGGGCCCGGCGATGGACGGCAGGCGGCTGCTGATGCCGCCGGTGAGGAACGGGCCGACGAGCCCGGAGGAGATCAGCAGGGCCGCGGTGATTACGTGGGGCAGGTGGCCGTAGGCGAGGAGCGCGCCGGCGAGGGTGAGCGCGTGGATGAGGCTGGCGGCTGCGATGACGGCGCGGCCGTCCCTGGCTGTGTCGAGCACCCGGGCGAGGAAGGGTCCGACGAGGTGGGGTGCGGTGATGCAGGCGCCGAGCAGGCCGGCGAGGGCGGGTGCGTCGCCGCTGGTGCTGACGAGGAGCACGACGGCCACCACGGCGCCGCCGTCGGAGACGCGGGCCAGGGTGGCGGCGATGACGTAACTGGTGAGGCCGCCGCGGGGCGGGACGGCAGCGTCCTTGGGGGTCCGGGCGTCTGCGGGGCGGGTCACGAGCGCCGTGGTCCCGGGTCGTCGGCCGCGGAGTCGAGGACGCCGGCCGCGCGCAGCGTCGTCATCGCGTGCCGGAGCCGTCGGCGGCCGGTCTCGTCGAGTCCGCGGACGGGGCGCGGCAGGTTCGGATGCCTTACCAGGTGAAGCTCTTCCGCCAGGGCGGACACGACGCGGTAGCTGCCGTAGGTGGCGAAGAGTTCCCACAGTGGCGTCAGCCGGGTCGAGAGGTCGGCGGCGAGGGTGGCATCGCCGTCGGCTGCGGCGGCGACGATGGCTCGGCAGGGGTCTGGGAGGGTGCCGGCCAGCACGCTGTACCAGGCGTCGCAGCCGGAGTTGAGCGCGTCGGCCGCGACGGGGTCGCCGCTGATGCCGATGGTCACGTCGGTGGGCACCTCGGCCCGCAACCCGGCGACCCGCTGCGCGAGCACCGCGGGCCCGCCGTCGACGGGCGGGATCTTGATCGAGGCCACGTGGGGGAGCTGAGCGATACGGGCGTGCAGGGCGTCGGTGAAGGTGAAGTGGGTCGTGCCGGGGTTGTCGTAGACCACCAGCGGGACCGACGATGCGGCGTCGACGTCGGCGAAGAGGCCGTACACCTCGTCCTCGGTCAGTGGCTGGTAGGACATCGGGGCCAGCAGCAGCGCGGTGGCGCCCGCGGCCTGCGCGTCCTGGGCGTGCTGGAGGACGTCACGGGTCCGGATCGAGCCGATGCCTGCGATGACGGGGACCTCGCCGGCCGCGGCGACAGTCAGTTCGACGACGCGGCGCCGCTCGTCGCGGTTGAGGTAGGCGTAGCTCCCGGTCGAGCCGAGCGCGGTGATGGAGTCGACGCCGACGTCGGCGAGCCGGACGACGAGGTTGCTGTACGCGCGCTCGTCGACACCTCCGGCGGTGTCGTCGGTGACCGGGGTGAGCGGGAAGGCACTCAGCCCTGTGAGCAGGCCGCCTCCGGTGCGCGCACTGCTGGCGGCCGCGTCAGGCGGCATGGGGGTGTCGCTGGTCATCTCATCTCCTCCGATACGTGAGCGTGTCCGCGGGCGGTCTCTACCCGCTGGGGGCGGTGGGGTCTGGGGTCAGTGGGCGGGGCCGTAGGTGGTGGTGAGCGCGGCGTCGAGGTCGGCGATCAGGTCGTCGCCTGACTCGAGGCCGACGGCGAGCCGGATGAGTCCGTGTCGCTGGTAGATGGGGCTGAACGCGACCGCTCGTTCCTCGGGGTGCCGGTCGTAGGCGATCAGGGTCTCGTCGTGGCCGAGGGAGACCGCGGAGGTGATGACCTTGAGGTCGTTGACGAACCGGACGCGGTCCTCGTGGTCGCCGGCGATGGCGAAGGACACGACGCCGCCGTACCCGCCGTCGAGCTGGCTGGTAGCCCGGGTGTGGTGGGGGTCGTCGGGCAGGCCCGGGTACGACACGTGCGCGACGCGCGGGTCGTGGGCGAGGAAGGTCGCGATCGCGAGGGCGTTGTCACAGTGCTGCCGCAGCCGCAGCGGCAGGGTGACCGAGCCGCGCATGATCAGCCAGGCGTTGAACGGTGAGATCGCGCCACCGGCGTGGACCATCGGGCCGGCCTTGATCTCATCGACGGTGGCGCGGTCGCCGATAACGGCGCCGCCCATCGCGTCGCCGTGCCCGTTGATGTACTTCGTCAGCGAGTGGATGACCAGGTCCGCGCCATGGTCCAGGGGCCGCAACAGCGGCGGCGGGGTGAACGTGGAGTCCACCGTCAGCAGCGCGCCGGCGTCGTGGGCGATGCGGGCGAGCGCGGGAATGTCGGCGACGCGCAGGTCCGGGTTGGCGATGACCTCGGTGTGGACGAGGCGCGTGTTCGGCCGTACGGCCGCGCGCACGGCGTCGAGGTCGGTGATGTCGACGAAGTCGACCTCGATGCCGAACTTCCGCGGCAGCAGCGAGTCGAACAGCCCGAAGACCCGCATGTAGACGACATTCGACACGATGACGTGGTCACCGGGGTTGAGAAGGCTGAAGAAGCAGCCGTGAAGGGCGGCCATCCCGGTGGCGAACACGGCGGCGGCTTCGCCGTGCTCGGCGGCGGCGAGCTTGGCCTGCAGCGTGAGCTGGTTGGCGCCGGACTCCCGCGTGTAGACGAGCGTGTCGTGGTCGGTCTCATCCAGGGTCGTCGGGTCGTACGGCAGCCGGTAGGAATTCGCCATCACGATCGGGGTGCGGATCGCGCCGGTACCCCCGTCACCGCGGTTCCCGCCGTGCACCGCCCAGGACTCCTCGCTCAGGGTCCCGGGGTCGTGCTTGTCCGGCCGGCGGTCACCCGCGCGTTCCCGGTGGATGTGGGTCGGTGTGCTCATCGCTGGTCCTTCCGCTTTGCCTGGGTGATGGGCCCGTGGGCCCCGTTGGCGGTGTCGTGGTGGTGACTCGCTCGGCGTCGGAGACTGTGGTCAGGGTCTGGCGCAGGCGTCGACGAGGGCGTCGGTAAACGCTTCCGCCTGGTCCGGGGTGAGAGCCGAGCTGGTGACCCGCAGCGCCGGCAGCGGGCTGTCGGTGAGCGCGTAGGTGGCGCCGTCACTGACCGCCCAGCCGTGCCCGGCGAGTCGGGCGATGACCGGGCCGGCCGGCTGGTCGAGCCGCACCCACACGTTGAGACCGTCGGTCTCCGTCGCCGGAACCGCGAATCCCCGCCGTCCCAGCGCGTCGATCAGCAGACCGCGGCGGTCCCGGTAGGCCACGGCGGCCTGCGCCAGCTGATGTAGGACGACCGGGTCGGACAGGAGCTGGCAGGCGGTGTGCTGAAGCAGACGGCTGACCCACGTGGCGCCGGCGGCGAGGCGTGTCTCGAGACGTGTGATGGTGCCGGGGTCGGCGGCGACCACGGCGAGGCGAAGGTCCGGGCCGAGGAACTTCGAGAACGACCGGACCAGGGCCCACCGAGGGTGCTGCGGCGGAAACACCTGGTGGTAGGCGGTGGTGGCGACACCGGAGAAATGGTCGTCCTCGATGACCAGCACATGGGGATACTCGGCCAGCACCGCACGCAGCTCGGCCGCACGCCCGGCGGACACGCTGGCGCCGGTCGGGTTGAGCGCACGAGACGTGATCACCGCGGCCCGGGCACCGTGGCGCAACGCCGCCGCCAGCGACTCCGCGATCATGCCATCGCCGTCTGTGTCCACCGGCGCGATCCGGTACCCGTTGACCCGCAGCACGCCGATACTGGCCAGGAAACACGGGTCCTCGACCGCGACAGCATCCGAACGAGTCAGATGCGCGCCCAGGACACGGTCGATCGCATCGACCGCACCATGAGCGACCGCGTAACCATGAGCCTGCGGGACGACCGGCGCCAGCTGCTCACGCGCCCACACCCGCAGGCCCGGGTCAACCGCCGCATCTCCGTAGAGCACAGTCTCGTACGCCCCGGACGAGAACGCCGTGCGCAGGTCAGGCAGCAGCGCCGGGTCCGGGTTGCCGCTCGCCAGGTCCACCAGACCTGAGCTGCGCTCGGACGACCGCTGGGCCACCTCGCCGACGGCTGCCCAGTCGATCTCACGCGGGACCACGGGAATGCTGGCAACACGCGTACCACGCCGCCGATTCGTTTCGGCAACCCCGGCCTTGACCAGCAGCGCGTACGCCGCGGCCACGGTGTTCCGGTTCACCCCCAGCTGCTCGGCCAACGACCGGACCGTCGGCAGCTCGGTCTCCGCGGCCAGCACCCCCGAAGCCACCAGGTCACGCACGCTGGTGGCGATCTCCATCGCGGTCCGGCCCCGAAACTCAGTCACCCCCACAGTTTGTCATAGGACAAAGAATCAAGCCAAACGCCACCCTCCGCTGGCCGCTATGAGACGGATCGCAACCCCTCGCTCACGACACGACCGTCCGCCCACGATCCGCCGCATCTGCAACTGCACCGACCGCGACCCAGCCCCTGATCAGGAGCGGCGGATCTCCCCTCGGGCGCGAAGGTACTCCAGGCCTGGACCGCCACGACGCTCCACGCTGGCGCAGTCCACCGATGCCGAGAAAGCCAAGGCGTCCGCCAATCTCGACATCGTCGCGGGCCCGGACCTGATGGTCCTCACCGACCGCAACTTCACCGCCGCCATGTACTACGCGGCCGACGATCTGGACAAGCAGAAACCGCTCGAGCCGGAACATCGGAAGGTCAAGGACGCTCGCCGTCGCCGCGGTCGGCGAGAGCGACGACGCCTGCACCACCGTTCATCAAGACCAGGATGGCCGCACCCTCCTAGCCTTCCCCGTCAGGCGGCCGGCGGTAGCTTCCTGTTCTTTCCGCGCGGGATGATCGAGGCGGCCGCTTCGGCGGTTTCGCGGGCGAGTTCCGGCAGGACGTGGGTGTAGGTGTCGGCGGTGATAGCGATGCTGGAGTGGCCGAGGAGTTCCTGGACCTGTTTTAGATCGGCTCCGGCGGCGATCATGAGGGTGGCAGCGCCGTGGCGGAGGTCGTGCAGGCGTATTGGCGGGAGGCCCGCGGCGTCGGCGATGGCGTGGAAGGCATCGCTGAGGTGTGAGGGTTGCAACGGTTTGCCGTCGGGTTCGGTGCAGACGAGGCCGTTCTCGATCCACGCGTCGCCCGCTGCCGCCTGCAGGTTTGCCTGGCGTTGCTTGTGTGTGGCGAGGACGTCGGTGGTAGCGGTGTCGATGGCGATGACCCGGCCGCTGGCTTCGCTCTTGGGTTCGCCGAACTCCGCCCGCCAGCCGATTTGGACCAGCGCCGCGGTGATGGTGATGCTCTGGCGGGCGAGGTCGACGTCCCACCAGGGCAGGCCGCAGGCTTCACCACGCCGCAGTCCTCGGTAGGCGATGAGGTGCAGCAGCACGTAGTAGGGGTGGTCGACGGCGTGGTCGAGGAACCGCCCGGTCTGCTCGGGTGTCCACACCATGACCCGGGAGGGTTTCTGCCCGGTGCGCCGCCACCGTTCGACGCGTTCGGGGGTCCAGAGCAACGCTTTCGGCCGCCGCCCAGACGGCAGTTCGACGTAGGAGGCGGGGTTGAACGTGATGGGCAGCCGTGGGTCGCGGATCGCTGCGTTGAGCGCGGTGCGCAGAGTGGCGCGGTAGCGCTGCATGGTGGCGTCGCTCAGCGTCCGCATGCCGTGCACGCTCTTGCGGATGTCGGGATCGTCGCTGGCTTTCGCGGCGAGGATGGCGTCGTTGCGTTCGGCCATCGCGTCGAACATGCGTGAGATGTGCACGACGGTGAGTTCGTCGAGCCGGTAGTGGCCCAGGTGCGGGATGAGCCAGAGCCGAATGTGGCTGCTGTAGGAGAGCTGGGTGGTACCGCGGAGTTTCTTCCTCCGCCCGGCGAACCACGTGGTCAGCCACTCGCCGACGGTGGGGACCTGGCGGGCATCGACGATCCCGGCGTCGAGCTGCGCGCCGATGGTCCCCGATGACGGGAGTGGCTCCCCGGTTTTGAGGTGCTTGTCGATGACGTCGCCGATCGCGATGATGGCGGCGGCGCCATAGGGTTCGGCGACGTCAACCAAGGCCGCCATCTTGTCCAGTTCAGCCTGGGCGTCAGTCTGTGACTCGTACCCGCCGCGCCTGCGGGTACGGCGGGTACCGTCGGCGCGGGCGGGTAGTTCGGCTTGGAAGTACCAGGAGCCGTGTTCGGAGCTCCAGGCTCCGTTGCGGCGTTTGAGTTTCCGGCACGCCGACCCGAGTGGTTTACCGTTGTCTGTGTGTTTGCAGGTGCAGCGTTTGTAGGTGCTGCCCGAGAAGTTCTGTGCCATCGGATTCGTTCCTGCCGCAATCAGTTGATGCACGTTTCGGACAGCGCCTATCGACGCTCCTGTGAGGACAGAGAGGAAGCGTCAGCCACGAGGCTCTTCGTCCAGTCCGAGGAATTCCGCCAGCCGGGCGACCACGACCCGGTAGTTGCGGCCGACTCGTTTCAGCGGAACGGGAAACGTTCCCTCGCGGGCGAGCCGGTAGGCCGTTGTGCGGCCGACACCGAGTACCCGGGCCGCTGTCATCAAGTCGGTGGTGACGCCGAGACTCCGTAACTGGCAGGAGACGGCGGCGGTCGCGGTGTGGGTTCCCGGTGTGTCAGCAGCGTGGCGACCAAAGTCGCGCACGGCGAACTCTTCAGGTTCTGCATGGCCGTTGGGAGTGACATGGCCAAAGACGATTTGTCCTGACGTGGCCGATGGGCCAGGCGGCTTATGCGCTGCCGACGTCGTGTGAGCCGCCGAGGTGGTGGCCTTCGGGCGCGATGTCGTCATGGCGTGCCCCGCTCTCCGCGGGATGCGGAGTCGGCATTTGCTGGCGCTAGGCGGTACGGGAGGCGCCAAACGCTGGTGGCCGGATCTTGAGCGGCCCAGAACAGCGCGGGGGTGATCAGGGCGCGGTGCGCGGGCTGATCGGAGAGCACCCAGTGCTCGATGGGACGGAAGGCGCCGTGTTCGTCGCGGGTGCCGGTGGCTTGGTAGCCGGTGTACTTGATGTCGGTCAGGATCGCGGCGACCACGTCGGGCGGCCAGAACGTGTGAGTTCCGGGCGGCGGGTAGCGGTCGTGGTCGACGTCGAGCCGCGCGGTGATGTCCTCCACGGACAAGCCGGTGATCGCGCGCCAGTAGAAGATGTCCTGCACAACCAGAGCGCGGCGCGGGTCCGGAGTCAGCCGGTTACGGGCCGTACCGTGTCGACTCTGCGCCTTCAAGACAGACATCGTGGTGTAGCCGTACGGCGGGTGGTGAACGTTCCAGCCATTGCGGATCAGGACTGCGATCGTCTCGGCCGACCGTCGCGGTGTGTGGCTGGCGACTGCCCGGTTCGGTGGCCGCCGGTATCGCAGCCGAAGGCTCTGGCAGTAGGTACGGACCCAGTGGCGCAGGTGGGTCGCGGGGTGGTGTGTCCTGCTGTGTGTGGGCATGGCGAAGAGCCCTTTCAGGAAGTCGACTTTGTGGAAGCGGGTGGAGCGTGGCGCTCCGGGGCGGGCTCGGCGGTGTCCTCACCCCGGAGCGCCACAGGTTCAGGGGCGCGAGCGGGTATCGCTGCGGCGACTGCGCGCGGCCGAGGCCCGGGTGGTGCCAGGCGGGTGCGTCACGCCACCGCCCGCTCGGGCCGGTCGGCTCACGCCGAAGTGCCTGTCCCGCGTCGCCGGGCTGGCCGGCGGGTGGCAGGGCGGACGGTGCAGGTGCGTGAGGTCGTCCAGCAGGTGGCGTAGTGCGCGCGCGGCCTGCTGGGGCATCACCCCGTTGCCCAGAGCGCGAAGTTGCGCGGTGCGGGGCAGCTCGAGGTGCCCGGCGGTGACCCAGCCTGGGGGCAGGCCCATGAGCCACTCGACGAACGGCGGTGCGAGCACGGGGCGTCCGTGCCGGCCTGGCTGGGTCGGGTACGGGGCGGGACGGCCGGTGATGAGTTCCCATCGGTGCACGGCGGCGGCGTACTCGCCCCAGTTCACCGGCCCGGGTTCACCGCGTGCTGTGCGGCGGGCGCGCAGTGCGCGGGCGGTCGTCACGGTCCTTCACCTCCTTCCGCGCTCGGGACTTCGGCGCGGGCGTGGTGACGGCGATGACGACCGAGGGCAGCATCAGATCGCCCTTCGAGCCGCGCTGCGCGGGACAACCTTTGGTGCCGTCGGTCGCGCGCGGGGTCGGCAGAAGTCGTGGAGTGTCCATGAGGCTGGGCCTCCTTGTCATGGGCGTCGCGGAGATTTAGGTGGGCGAACCGCCGTGCGCGGCCGGGTGTCGGCGGCAGTGCCCCACGCACCGGTGGAAAGGCAGCTATCGATCACTTCGCTGTGGGCCGCCGCGCACCACGGTCCGTCCAGCGGTGGCGTCGGGGTGCTCAGGGCGCGGGCGCGGTCGGGAAGAGACAGTCCGCCGTCGTGCGTGTCGTGGGTGCAGTTCTTCACGTCCGAGGCGGTCGGGGTCGGCAGCAGCCGCACCGAGTCGGTCAGCGTCACACAGCCGACCGGGATCGGGCGGCCCGGCTTCTGCACGGTCTGGATCGCCGCCGACCGCGAGTCCGCCGCCGTCGGAGTCGGCAGAAGCTGCGACGGCTTGACGACCGAGTCGACCGCGTCGTTGAGGTTGACCTGATGCCCGCCCGCGCGCCGCCGTGCTGGATCGACGGGGCCGCGGGGTTCGCCGTCGCGGGCCTGTGGGGTCGGCATCATCCGCATCCCGTCCCGGGGCGGGGACGGCACACAGGAACACGCGTTCGCGGCGGTGGGCGGCGCCGATGTCGGCGGCTCGTACGCAACGCCAGACCGCGTCATACCCCGCTTCGGCCAGCCCTGCGAGTACACGGTCGAGGCCGCCGTTTTTCCAGCGGAGGGCGGCGACGTTCTCCACGACGACGAGGCGGGGTCGTAGTACGCGAATGGCGTCCAGGATGTTGCTCCACAGTCCACTGCGAGCGCCTTTCTCGATGCCCGCGCGCCGACCGGCGGCGGAAATGTCCTGACAGGGGAAGCCCGCCGTGAGCACCTCGACCGGTGCGACGGAGGTGAAGTCGACAGCGCGCAGATCGCCCAGGTTCGGCACGCCGGGCAGGCGCGCGGCGAGGATCGCGGCCGCGTGCGGATCGACCTCCGAGTACCAGGCGATGCGCCCGCCGAGAACGGCGGCGACGCCGAGGTCGAGACCAGCCACGCCGGTGCACAGCGACCCGATGACCGGGCCGTCGGTCGCGACGAACCACAGCGGATCCACAGTGTCGGTGTGGCGCTCAGGCATGCTGTGCCTCCCGCGCCACGGGTCGCCGATCCGAGTCGTTGCCCGGCGGCGGGCAGCGGTGTCGGGTGGCGGCCCGCCGGGCTGTGGCGGGATGCCGGAAGTGCACGTCCCAGCCGCAGTCCCGGCAGTGCACCCGCGTGCTCACGACGCCCACCGCTCACGACTCGTGTCCCAGTCGGCCGACGAGGCCGACGTGCCGCTGGCCGTGAGGGGCTTGGCCAGGACGATGACGTCCTCGTGCGCGATCAGGTGCAAGGGCAGGCCCTGCTCACGCTGTTTGCGGATGAAGTCGCGCTGGAAGAACGAGCCGCGGGCGACCAGCTCGCGGTCGGCGACGCGGGCCAGCAGGGCGACGCAGCGTTCAACCGGCACCAGCCCTGCGGCCTGGCCACAGGCGATGATCTGCGAGGGCAGATCAATGAGCTCCGAATGCTCGCGCCACGGGCGCGCGGTGATCGCGATGCGCCCGCCTGGCCGCAGCACGGCCGCGCAGCCGGTGAGGATGCGGGTGAAGCCGGCCAGCAGCCGGTGATGGCCGACGTTGGCGAGGTTCCCGCGATCCAGTGCGCTGCCGTAGCGGTGGTGATACTTGTGGACCTTCCCGTCGTCGGAGTCGGTGCTGGCGGTGACGACCTGCCCGTGCGTGGACGGCCCATACGGCGGGGAGGTGATCACGAGCGCGACCTGTCCCCGGTACTTCTCGGGCAGCAGGGACGGCAGCTGCCGGGCGTCGCCGTGCACGATCTCGGCGTCGTGGTCGTGGCCGCGTTCCCGGGCCAGGTCGAGGTTCGCTTGGGCGACGCTGACCCAGTGCGGTTCGTACTCGACACCGACCGCACGGCGCCCGGCGTCGATCGCCTCCACGAGCGTGGTGCCGGATCCGGCCATCGGGTCGAAGACAAGGTCCCCGGGGCGGGTATAGGCGTGGATGGCGTGCGTGGCCACGGCCGGGAGCATCTTCGCCGGGTGTGCGGTGGAGGCACTCACGTAGCGGCCTTTGCGCTGAGAGGCCGGGGACGTTTGCGCGGTCGCCCACACCGACAACGGCAGGTCGCCGGCATCGAACGCACCGGTCGGGCCGGCCGGGTCGTGTCCGGTCACGATGCCCGTCTGCGCCGGGCTGGTGTCACTGGCGTTGTCGAGGGTGTCGATGAGCGCGCGGGAGATCGGCACGGTCGGGTCGGCGCTGCTATGGGTGGTCGAGTTGGTCGCGCCGGTCGTGGTCGATGTTGCGGAGTGCTGGTGGGACATGAGGGCGCTGCCTTTCGCTGGTGCGGGAGTGGCAGGGGACGGCTCGGCCGTGCGCGGCAGGTGCGGGGTCACTGGCCACCTCCAGCGCTGGGCGCGGCGGTCGCCGGACCGGTCCCGGAGGGCGGTGCGCCGGGATCCGCCGGTTGCGCGAACGCGAGGACATCGCCATGCGCGCGCAGATGAGGTGCGGGCAGTCCGCGCACCGCCGCGCGATGCCGGGCGCGGTCGTACTCGGCGGCCACCGCCGCGCTCGGCGCGGCCCGCAGGCGCCCCTTCTCCACCGGGGTGTGCAACGTGACGATGTGCTGCAGGTAGAGCAGATCGGCGTGCTGCGCGGCGGCGACGATCGCGCCGGTCGGGTCGACCAGCCGACCCCGCGTCCAGTCGCTGTGCGTGTACACCGCGAGGATGCCGCCCTGGCGCAGACGGTTCGCCGCCTGTAGCGCGAGCCTGTCCAGCGACACCGACTCGGCGGCGTGGGCGGGCAGTGACACGATCACGAGATCCGCCCGCGCGCCGCGCTCGGACTCCGGTCCTTCCGCGCTGCCGGGGACACCGGTGCGCGCCGGGGCTGACGGTGTTCCGGCCAGCGCCGCGGACGGGTCGGTCGCCTCGGTGACGAGGTCAGCCCAGAACGGGCGCGACGACACGGCGGAGCCGCCGCCGCTGGGGAAGGTGAGTGTGTCGGCGGTGTGGCCGAGTGCGCACACCGCCTCCCGCGCCGCCACCAACGACGCCTCGCCGGGCGTCGCCGAGCCGTCCGCACCGGAGCTCAATGCTGCGGCCGGAGCGGGGTCGAGGTCTACCAGGACGACGTGCGCACCGGGGTCGGTGAACGCCGCCGTGATGGACTCCACGATCGGAACCGGCCACACCGCGTGCGCGTCGATCGGGTCCGGCCCGCACGTCCACACCGTCGCCGGAGTCGGCGCCGAGCGCCGACGCGACGAGGTCCGCGTGTCCTCGGGACGCGAGGTGCTGTCGGTCCGACCGGCACCTGCCGTGGTGCTGTGAACGCGGGCTCCGGGGTAGGGAGCGCGGTCGCCACCGCGCCGGGTGCGCGGCGGGCGAGTTGAGTCTGTGCGGCGACCGGGGCGGCCATCCGGCGACTGCGGACGAGGGGACATCAGGACCTCCGAGCACGAGTTGCCACCACGTATTCGGGTGTGTGGCGCTGTCACCCCCTAACTCCGCAAAAAACGTCGATTTTGGACATGTGGTATCGGAAATTTTCAGATTAATTTGCCAAACCGGCTCGCAGCGCGTCGAATGCGTCAACGCTTTCAGAATCTGATTGCGCACTGAGGGTTCATTACGCTGCCCGACCGCGCACCTGTCGAGCTGGGAAGCTTGAGGCGCCGCCGTGCGAAACCTGAACCGAACAGCTCACTTGTGCAGCTCAAAGCCCTTCTTCTCCTTCGAAGACGGCGGCTCGCGATGGGATTCTCGCGCCAGGCAGCACGCTGATCATCGCTCGCGGCTCCGAGCATTGAGGCGCTTTTGAGGCGCCGACGAAGCGGTCTTGAGGCGGCTTGGAGGCGGTTTCGAGGCGCCGATTATGGCTTTCTTCGAGGCGTCCTTATTTCGCCTTTAGGGAGTGTGGCCGACATGGACTCATCGTTATCGAACGTCGAGCCCGAACCGGGCTCTTGCTCTGTCCGTCGGGGCACAGGCATAGAGGGCGGGGTGTTCGATGTCGCGGCTGTCTGCTTTGAGTGGCTGGTGACCGGCCCGCGTCCGGTGTGTGTGAACGGCGCCGAGATCGCGGGTCTGCCCGCTCGGCCGGTGCCGCTGGATGAGCTGGGTGCGGTGCTGGTGGCCGAGGAGTGCACGCAGGCCGTGCGGGACGCGGCGTGGGCCTATCTGATCACCCGCGCGCGAACCGAGCGCGGCACGTGGACGGTCGCGTGCGTCGGGCTGGCGCTGCCCGTATTGCTGTCCGTCGCGACAGCCTTGACCAAAGGGTTCCGCGGCGACAAGCACGACATCCACGCCGACGTCTTGACCGGGTTCCTGCAGTGGCTGAACGAGGTCGATCTGGACCGGCCGGCGATCCTCGCGCGTCTGCGGTGGGCGGCTTTCCGCCATGGCTATCTCGCCTTGCGCGAGGCTCTCGACGCCCCGCTGCTGACCGAGGAATTGGACGAGCTCTCGGCGAGATCCGCTCGTTTCCGCTCGGCACCGCCTCAGCGGCTGGGCGGACATCCCGAGGCCTTGCTGATGGCCGCCGTCGCGACGGTGTCATCACCCTCGAGGAGGCCACCCTGATCTGGGACACCCGCTTCGGCGACGTGCCGATCGAGGACGCCGGAGGGCCTCTCGGCCGCGCCGGGTGGGCGATCCGAAAGGTACGCAGCCGCGCTGAACAGCGCCTGATTTCCGACCTGACTGGAAACGAAGACAACCCTGCCGGATCGTTTTCTCGCATCCGCCAGGCACAGCGATCAACCCCTGCCTGGCTCCGCGGTCTTCCACGACTTGCCGACCTTCCCGTGCCGCGAACCGGCCCGCGATCGGACCTCGCTTCGCGCGGAACCCAGCTGCCCGCGGACCCCCGTTTCCGCACCAGCCGTATCGGCTCCACTGCGCTCGCGCAGACCAGCCGGGAGGTGAACTCATGCGACTGACACCACGCCGTCTGTCCCGCTCCGTCCGCCAGCCGGTTCGCCGCATCGCATCCCGCCGCCGCGGAACCCAGGCCACCGCCGTGTGCACAGGCGAGGCGCGTCCTCGGACGATGCCCGCCCCCGACCGGCCATGCCACCGTGCCCGTTCTGCCACGACGCGGCCCCGGCTTCGTCACTGTGTGCCCCGTCGTCGACTAGTGCTGCTGCTCGGGTGGCTGGTCGCCGCCGGGGTCCTGCTGACATCCTCGGCCGCGCGGGCGGACACCGTCCACTATGTCGCGCTCGCGGCGACCGTCGATCAGGTCCTCAACAACATCCGTAACTGGATCATGGGGATCTTGGCCGGGGTCGCGGTCGTGTTCATCACCATCGGCGGCCTGCGCTACCTGATGGCCTCGGGTGACCCCGGCGAAATCGAGAAAGCCAAGGGCGCGTTCAAAGCCGCCGGCATCGGCTTCGGGCTCGCCGCGCTCGCCCCGCTCGTGGTCGAGATCCTCAAGGGCATCGTGGGCGGGGTGTGAGCGATGACCACCCCACGCCACACACCGTCCTTCCATCCACGCGACCCCGCCCTGCGCCGACCGGCGGCACCGACCGTGCGCCCCGCCCGAAGTGCCGATTCCAGTCCTCACCATGACGGCACGGACACGAGATCGGGGCGCGGCGACCGGCTCATGCTCGGACCACCGGCAGCACCCGCCCGGCGCCGTCGCGGACGCTGGCTGCCCCAGCGGCAGTGGGCCCGCGCGCTCGCGGTGCTGGTGCCGCTGTTGGCGGCCGTCACCGGAATCGCGCTGACCGCCTCGGCCGCACCCGGGCCCACGCCCGCACCCGTGGCAGCGGCGGCACCACTGGCGCCCGCGCAGCCACCGGTACTGCCGCTGCCACCCAATCCCAGCTGCGTGCCAGGCTCTGCCGAACCGGCGTGCCTTCTGCCGGGGACGTCGTCCCCCCGACCCGCGCCGCCGACGGGCCCGCCGAGTACGCCGCTGGTGCCCGGCCCGTCGGCGCCGCCGGTTTCGTGTTTCCCCGGCTCGGTGCTGCCCGAGTGCGGCAATCTCCCCACCCAGCCGCCCACGAGCCAGCCATGCGACGGACCGAACTGCATCCCCCAGCCAGTACCCCGCGACCACGGCGACGACGACAGCGAGTGCGGGTTCACCGACCCGGTCGCGTGTGTCACCGAGGCCATCGACACCTTCTTCCGCGGCCTGGTGATCGGCGCACTGAACCCGCTACTCGACCTGCTGGGCAAAACGGTGCTGTCCACACCGGACCCGAGCCTCCTGCCCGGCATCGGCCAGGCCTGGACCGAGTCCTGGCACCTGATGCTCGCCTTCTACGGCAGCATCGTCGTGATCGCGGGCCTGATCCTGATGGCCTACGAAACCCTGCAGACCCGCTACACGATCAAGGAGATCGCGCCCCGGCTCGCGGCCGGGTTCCTCGCCGGGACGCTGTCACTGTTCCTGGCGACCCAGGGCATCGAGATCTCCAACGCCGTCAGCTCGGCGCTGATGACCGACGCGGTCAACCCGAACACCGCCGCCAAGGCGATGACCGACATGATCCTCGGCTCGCTCAACGGCGGCCAGGGCTGGCTGCTGTTCATCGGGCTCGCACTAGCCGCGCTGCTCGTCGTTCTTCTGCTGACGTTCATCGTGCGGGTCCTCGCGACGATGCTGCTGATCGCCGCCGCGCCGTTCGTACTGATGTGGCACGCATTGCCGCACACCGAAGGCGTCGCCGTGTTCTGGTGGAAGGCCTACGGTCTGCTGCTGATCATCCCGATCGGACAGGCCGGTGCGCTGAGTGCGGCGCTGCGGGTGTTCTTCACCCCCGGCGGTTTCACCATCTTCGGGCCGACGCTGAACGGGCTGACCAATCTTCTGTTCTGCGTCGCGCTGATGTGGATTTTGGTCAAGATCCCCTTCTGGTGCCTGCAACCTCTGCGTGGGAATGGTCGGCGCTCGCTGCTCGGGTCGCTGGTGCGCGGCGCGATCGCCTACAAGACCCTGGGGCTGCTCGGCGGCGCCGGCTCTCTCTTTGGCGGCAAGGGCCGCAAGCCCGGCCCGGCACATCGTGCGCGCGGACGCGACACCGCACCCGCGGATCCGCCGTCGACCCGTTCGGGCCAGTTCATGCTGCCGATACGGGTCCGCCGCACCCGCCCCGCTCCCGGGCGATCCCCGCGTCTGGGTGAGATGACGGACACCACCGCCGGAGCGGGGAGGAAACCCGAACAGGGACAGCTGTCCCTGTTCACCACGAGTGGCTCCGGGGACGAGCAGAAAGTCGCGGCGAACCCGCGGGCGCTCCCACCGGACTCCCTGCCCGGCGCGCTGCCCCGTGACCAGCTCGGGCTGCCGATCACCACACGCAGGAACCCCGACCGGGTCGGACGCCGGTCCCTGGCCGACGACCTCGCCGCACGAGGCGCCGGGATGCCGCCGGTGCCCCAGCCCGGGTTACTCACCTCGGACGGGCGGGTCAACCGCAACGCCCGCCCGCCCGCGCATCTTCCCCGCGCGCTGATCGCGCCGAGCGCCGGGATGCTGCCGATCCACCTGCGTCCAGCACCCCCGGCTACGCCTCGGCGGTCGCTCGCCGACGACCTCGCCAACCCGGCGCCGACCAGCCCACCGCGGCAAACCGGGCCTGGGCTGATCACCCCGTCCGGCCAGATCAACCGCGCGGCCCGCGCCTCGCGTCGTCCGGCACGGGATGCCTACACCGGCAACCGGCCACTCGCCTCCGGCCAGTACCCGCTTCCCCTCGGCGTCCGCCGCCAGCCCACACCCCCGCCACCTGCCAGCGGCGCGAGCGCTTCACCTCCGCCGAAGCGGCGAGCCGGAACGCAATTACGCCTGCCCCTGGACCTGCCCGCCCGGCGGGGCCCGAAGACGAAGTGAGGACCGATTCGCCATGACTTCTCCTGTGCGTGTGCCCGCCGACGTCGACCGCCCGGACCGCGTGCTCGGTCCGCTGACCGCCCGGCAACTCGCGATCCTCGGCGTCACCGGCCTCCTGCTCTACGGCCTGTACTCGCTGACCCGTGGGTTCGTGCCGCTGCCTGTGTTCCTCATCGTCGCCATCCCGGTCGGGATCACGGCCACCGTGCTGGCTCTCGGGCAGCGAGACGGGCTGCCTCTGGACCGCCTCGCGCTCGCCGCGATCCGCCAGCACCTGTCTCCGCGGCACCGGGTCGCCGCGCCCGAAGGCGTCCGCGCAGCCCCGGCCTGGCTCACCGCCCAGCACTCCGACCCCCGCGCCCGTAGCCGTGGCGGACGGCGGCTGTCACCGGCCGGGACCGAGCCGGTGTCCCCGGCACCGTTGGAGCTGCCCGCTCACGGTGTCGCCGACACCGGCGCGCACGCCGGGATCGTCGACCTCGGCACGGATGGGCTCGCGGTCATCGCCGTGTGCAGCACCGTCAACTTCTCGCTGCGCACACCCGGGGAACAAGAAGCACTCGTCGCCAGTTTCGCGCGCTACCTACACTCCCTGACCGCACCCGTGCAGATCCTCATCCGCGCCGAACGGCTCGACCTCGCCCCACAGATCGCCGAACTCCGGGCCCACGCCGGCGGTCTCCCGCACCCCGCCTTGGAAGCGGCCGCGCGGGACCACGCGGACTACCTCACAGAGCTCACCGCTCAGGCGGATCTACTCCGCCGCCAAGTGCTCCTGGTGTTGCGCGAACCGCTGCGCACCGGCCCAGCCCCCGCCGCCACATCGAGCGTGCTGCCCTGGCGACACCACCGCCGCGACAACGGACCGGTGGAGAACGGAGTACGGCAGGCAGCCGAGCAACGCCTGGTGCGCCGACTGGACGAGGCCGTAGAGCTGCTGACCCCGGCCGGGATCGTGGCCACCCCGCTCGACGCCGCCGCCGCGACCGGCGTACTCGCGGCGGCGTGTAACCCCGATACCTTCCTGCCGCCCTCGGCCGCACTGGCAGGGGCCGACGAGGTCGTCACCTCCACCACCACCTTCACCGACCTCTACGGCCCCGCCGGCGATGCCGACCTCGCGGCGGCGTCTCACCCGGCTCCGCCGCGTCCATCCACTGTCGCGCCGCGCTCCGGTCGCTCGCAGACACCGGGCCCGTGGCTGTCCGAGGACGACGACTGGGACTACGACGACGAGATCGAAAGCAGGTAGACCCTGATGGCACGCAACAAAAACGACGGCACCGTGGCACGGTCCGGGTCGGCGGGAGCGTTTACCCCGGACGCGCTGTCGGTGTCCGCCCGGCACCTCGAGGTCGGCAACGAATTCGTCGCGAGCTTCGGCGTCACCGGCTATCCGCAGGAGGTCTACCCCGGCTGGCTCGCCCCGCTGCTGACCTACCCCGCCCGCTTGGACGTCTCGGTCCACGTCCAGCCCGTCGACCCGGCGACCGCGGCCAGCGGACTGCGCAAGCAACGCGCCAAACTCGAATCGTCCCGCCGCCACAACGCAAAGCATGACCGGCTCGACGACCCAGACCTCGACGCCGCCGCCGAGGACGCCGCCGACCTCTCGCGCAGCATCGCCCGCGGCGACGGACGCCTGTTCCGCTTCGGGCTGTATCTCACCGTGCACGCCCCGGACGAAACCTCCCTCGCCGAGGAAGTCTCCGCGCTGCGGTCGCTGTGCGCGTCCCTGCTACTGGACGCCAAACCCGCGACCTACCGGGCTTTGCAGGGCTGGGTATGCACCCTGCCACTCGGACTCGACCCGCTCGGTCTGAAAAGGACGTTCGACACCGCCGCGGTCAGCGCCGCCTACCCGTTCACCTCGCCGGACCTCCCGCCGACCGACCCGACCACCTCCGCCCCGTCCGGGGTCCTCTACGGCTACAACGTCGGCTCCTCCGGTCTGGTCCATTGGGACCGGTTCGCCTGCGACAACTACAACTCCGTCGTCCTCGGCCGCTCGGGCGCGGGAAAGTCGTACTTCGTCAAGCTCGAGACCCTGCGCAGCCTCTACCGCCGACTCGGCGACACCGAGAACGGGTGGGCCACCCACGGAGTCCAGGCATTCGTCATCGACCCCGAAGACGAATACGCCCGCCTGGCCTCCCAGGTCGGCGGCACCTACGTCCACCTCGGCGCGGGCGGAGTCCGGCTGAACCCGTTCGACCTGCCCGTGCACCTCGGCGCGAACGGACGCCGGACCGCGCCACAGGACGCCCTCAAGCGGCGCAGCTTATTCCTGCACACCGTCCTGGCTGTGCTGTTCGGCGCGGAGGTCACCGCCGCCGAACGAGCCGTGCTCGACACCGCGATCACCGCCACCTACCAGCGCGCCGGGATCACCAGCGACGCCCGCACCTGGACACGCCCGGCGCCGCTGCTGCGCGACCTGCGCGACGTGCTCGCCACCACCGGCAACGGTGGCCACGCGATGGCCGCCGACCTCGCCGCCCGGCTGCACCCCTACGTCGACGGCTCGTTCGCCGACCTCTTCGACGGGCCCACCACGACCACCCCGGACGGGCACCTCGTGGTGTTCTCCCTACGCGACCTGCCCGACGAGCTACGCACGATCGGCACCCTGCTCGTGCTCGACACCGTCTGGCGGCGCGTCTCGAACCCGGCCGACCGCCGACCCCGACTGGTCGTGGTCGACGAAGCCGGAGTCCTCATGCGCCAGCAGGAGGCCGCACTGTTTCTATTGCGCCTGGCCAAAGCCGCCCGCAAACACTGGTGCGGGCTGACCACTGCCACCCAGGACGCCGCTGATCTGCTCGGCAGCGACCTGGGCAAAGCCATCGTGAGCAACGCCGCGACCCAGGTGCTACTTCGCGCGGCGCCGCAGGCGATCGACGAGATCGCCGAGGCCTTCGACCTCTCCGTCGGAGAGCGGCGGTTCCTGCTGTCGGCCGACCGCGGCCAAGGCCTGCTCAGCTCCGGCACGCTGCGAGTGGCGGTCCAGTCACTGGCCTCGCCCACGGAGAACTTCTTGATCACCACCGATCCCGCCGAACTGGCCCGGTTCGCCGAACAGGATCCGGATGCCACCGACAGCGGCCTCGCTGAGGCCTACATCGACCTCGGTCCCGCCGAGACCACCGGCTCCGTCTACGAGGCCGGCAGTGCCGACATCGACGACGGGTTCGACGACGCAAGACAGGTCGACCTCGACACCGCGTGATCCCGGCCTCGTGCCGCCACCCGGCTTTCCCTTGTCTCACAGTAGTTTTCCCGGAAGGGAGTTCAGTCATGGCCGTCCACGCCACAGCATCCCCGGTGACGCAGAACGGGGTGAGTGACTACCTGCGCGACCCCGGCGGTGTCACCGGTCGCCTGCTCGCAACTGTAGGCGACTGGGCACTGACCTGGGGGCCAGTCGCCGTCCCGGCCCTGGCCGTGGCCCTGACGGGCGCGGTCGTAGTGCGGCGCTGGTGGCGTAGTCGCCGCCACGCCGCGCTGCTGGCCGATGCTCGCCGGATCACCGTTCTCGCCCCGCCGACCGTCGATCCCGCTGGCGGGGCCGCGGTCTGGTCCAACCTCGTCGGACTGCTCCGCCCCGCCTGGCGGCGGTTCTGGGCCGGGCAACCTCATCTGGCGATGGAGTACGTGTTCGGCGAGCACGGCGTCACCGTGCAGTTCTGGGTCCCCGGCGTCATCCCGCCGTCGCTGGTGGAACGGGCGGTCGAGGCCGCTTGGCCCGGAGCCCACACCCGCACCAACCCAGCCACCTCACCGTTCCCCGCGCTGGAGTCCGGGCGCCGGCGGATCACCGTCGGCGGCCAGCTACGCCTCGCCCGTACCGAGGCCCTTCCCATCCGCACGGCGTTCGACGCCGACCCGATCCGCGGGCTGCTCGGCGCACCGGTCGGACTCGGCCGCGACGAGCGCGCCTGCGTGCAAATCCTCGCCCGCCCGGTCACCGGCCGCCGCGTCGCCCAGGCCCGCCGCGCCGCCCGCCGGGTCCACCACGGCTCCTCGGGAAGGCTCGGGGGCCGGATCCTCGACGCGATCACCCCAGGGGTCAGTGCCACCCGCGCTCGCCGGACCTCGGACTCGCGGCGGATCAGCCAGGATCCACAGCTGTCGCTCGAATATTCGACACAGAACAAGGCGATCGTGGGTAAACAGCGCGGTTCGCAGTACGAGACCGTAATCCGGTACGCCGTGGCCACCGACCTCCCCGCCGACGCGGCCGACGACCTGGTGCGCCAGGCCCGTGACACCGCACGCGGGCGGGCGCACGCGCTGGCCGCCGCGTTCGCCGCCTACACCGACCACAACCACTACACCCGCACCCGCCTCCGCCGGCCCGCCCGTGCGCTCGCCGACCGGCGCCTCGGCCGTGGGGATTTGCTCTCCGTGCCTGAACTCGCGGCGCTCGCGCATCTGCCCACCGACGCCGAGATTCCCGGCGTCGAACGCGCCGGAGCCAAAGCCGTCGCCTCGCCACCCGGCATCCCGACCCCCGGACCGGGTGTGATGCCCCTGGGACAGTCCGACACCGGCCACGCCCGGCCGGTCGGGCTGCGGCTCGCTGACGGCCGCTACCACCTGCACCTGATCGGACCGACCGGTTCCGGGAAGTCCACCCTGCTCGGCCAGATCATCCTCGACGACATCGACAACGGCCGCGGCGTCGTCCTGATCGACCCCAAAGGCGACCTGGTCACCGACATCCTCAACCGGCTCCCCCGCAGCGCGGCCGAAAGAGTGGTGCTGTTCGACGCCGACTCCCGGCACCGACCACCCGTCCTGAACCCGCTGGAGGGCGGGGAAACCGACCGTGAGGTCGACAACCTCGTCTCCGTCTTCCGCCGCGTGTACTCGGCGTTCTGGGGACCGCGCACCGACGACCTCATGCGCGCAGCCTGCCTGACCTTGCGCGCTCAAGAGGCCGTGCCGACCCTGGCCGACCTGCCGAAACTGCTCACCAGCGAAGCGTTCCGGTCCCGCATCACCAGCGGACTGACTGACCCGGTGCTGCGCGGGTTCTGGGAGTGGTACGACGAACTCACCGATAGCTCACGTTCTCAGGTGATCTCGCCGCTGATGAACAAACTCCGCGCGTTCTTGCTGCGCCCCTTCGTGAAAGAAGCCATCGCCGGAGGACGGTCCACAGTAGACATGTCGCAGGTGCTCGACGAGGGCGGGATCTGCCTCGTGCGCATCCCGAAAGGGTCCCTCGGGGAAGAGACCACCCGGCTGGTCGGGTCGCTGGTCGTGGCGCGCACCTGGCAGGCCACCACCGCCCGCGCCCGCGTCCCACAGCGCCTGCGCCCCGACGCGCACACCGTGATCGACGAATGCCACAACTTCCTGCATCTCCCCTACCCCATGGAAGACATGCTCGCCGAAGCCCGAGCGTTTCGGAACGGATTCATCCTGGCCCACCAGCACCTCGGCCAGCTATCGCGAGAACTCAAGGAAGGCCTCTCCACCAACGCCCGCAACAAAATCATCTACTCCTCCTCCCCCGAAGACGCCCGCGAACTCGCCCGTCACACCACACCCCGGCTGTCGGAACACGACCTGTCCCACCTCGGCGTCTACCACGCCGCCGCACGACTGGTCGTGCACGGCGAGGAAACCGAACCCTTCACCATGACCACCGCCCCGCTGCCCGACCCGATTCCCGGGCGGGCCCGCGAAATCCGGGCCGCGCTCCGCGCCCAGCGCCGCGCACACACCACCACGACCGGCGACAGCGGCACGACACCCCGCGCCACAACCCCAGCGGCTACCACCGCGACGCGGGCAGAGCGCCAGGTTCCACCGACCCGGCCGCCCCGGACCGACCCACGCCGCACCCGCCCCTAAGAACCAGCACGACGCGGATTCCTTCGCACCACACGGAAACATCCGCCGACACCCTGGTCTCGCCCGTGGCCAGCGTCGGTTTGCCCACAGCACTTGTCCACAGCCTGTTGACAATCGAGGGAGCGTTCGTTGATCACGACCACTACGCGCCAGCACACTTTGCGGGATCATTTGCCCGGACGTCACACCGTCCGCGCCGCCAGCTCGGTCGAGCACCAGGCCATGCTCGCTTCCCGTCTCACGGTCCGCGATAAGTGGCTCCTGGCCCTGCTGCACGAGCACCGGGTCCTGACCAGCTTCCAGATCCAGGACGCGGCGTTCCCCTCAGGGCGGTCGGCACGCCAGCGGGTGCTCGACCTCTACCTCTGGCGTGCGATCTCCCGCTTCCAGCCGTTCCAGCAACTCGGCTCCGCGCCGATGCACTACGTCCTCGGCCCGGCCGGCGCCGCCGTGCTCGCCGCCGAACACGGCCTCGAGGTCAAGGAACTCGGCTACCGGCACGACCGCGCCATGGCCATCGCCCACAACCAGCGCCTCGCCCACACCGTCGGCGTCAACGACTTCTTCACCTCTCTCATCGCCCGCACCCGCCACACCAAGGCCGACGAAGCGGTGACGGCCTGGTGGTCGGAATCCCGCTGCGCCCGTCACTTCGGCGACCTCGTCATCCCCGACGGCTACGGCCGCTGGCGCACCCACCACCACGGCACCACGAAGGAGGTGGAGTGGTTCCTCGAATTCGACACCGGAACCGAATCCCTCACCAAGGTCGGCCGCAAGCTGGCCGGATACGCGCGGCTGGCCGAGTCCACCGGTATTGCCACCCCTGTGCTGGTGTGGCTGCCGACCACCCGCCGTGAAGCCGGTGCCCGCACCGCCCTGGCCCGCGTCCATGCCGGACTCGACGCCCCTCGCACGGTGCCGGTGGCCACCGCCGCGGCCGACCTGCTCGACCCCGCCTCGCCGCATCCGAGCCCGGCCGAGGCGGTCTGGCTACCACTGACCTCGGCCCGCACCGATCGTGCTGGCCCGCGCTACAGCCTCGCCGACCTCGCCGACGCCTGGCCCGGCCTGAAACCTCCGGCTGGCCCCGGCACCGAGGACGGTGACGGCGAGGCCGCCGCGGCGGCCTCGCCGTACCGGCTGCCACCACCGAGTCCGATCCCACCGCGGGCAACGCCGAACCGGATCGCGCGCGGCGAGAACTGACCTGGCAGCGCCAACTCGTCCGCAACGCGTCCCGTTGCCACCTATCGCCGTGAAAGGAGCGCGATCCAGCCATGGGAAGCAAACTCGGGGCCGCCGTCGCCGCCGTGATCCTCGCCATTCCGTTGCTCATCGGCGCCGGTGTCGCCGGCATCGTCAGCTCGTTGTCCGGCGGCAACGGCGCGAGTTCGCTGATCTGCACACCCGACGGGGCGATGACCGGCACGGTGACGGGCCTGACCGCCGAGCAGATGGGCAACGCCGCCACCATCGTCGCGGTCGGCAGACAGATGGCGATACCCGAGCCGGGCTGGGTGGTCGCGATCGCCGCCGCGATGCAGGAATCCAAGCTCCGTAACCTGCACTACGGCGACCGAGACTCCCTCGGACTTTTCCAGCAACGCCCCTCGATGGGCTGGGGCACCCCGCAACAGATCACCACACCGACCTACGCGGCGGCAAAGTTCTTCGAGCGCCTCAATGCCACACCGAACTGGCAGAGCATGAGCGTCAACGACGCCGCACAGACCGTGCAGGGCTCAGGGTTTCCCAATGCTTACGCACAGCACGAGGACAAGGCGCGTGCGGTCGTCGCGGCTGTGTCCGGGGTGCACTGTCAGCCCGCCCCCGCTACGGCCGGAACTGGCGACTGCAACAACATCCAGGCGCCGAACGCCGCCGCGATGACTGCCATCAACTACGCGTGCGGGCAACGAGGGTTGCCGTATGTGTGGGGCGGCAACGGTCCGTTGAACGGTGACAGCGGATTCGACTGCTCAGGCCTGACCAAGGCCGCCTACAACGCGGCCGGAATCTCGCTTCCCCGCACCGCACACACTCAATACCACGCCGGACCACGAGTACCCGACGGGCAACTCCTGCCGGGCGACCTCGTCTTCTACGGCACACCCTCGAAAATCCGGCACGTCGGACTCTATATCGGGGCCGGGAAGATGGTGAACGCCCCGGACTTCGGCCAAGTCGTGCGAATCGACGACTACCGCCATCCCGGCGACGACTACACGGGCGCCACACGGCCCGCACAGTGATCTCGCTGCAAGCGAGCTCTGTTGCCCGCGCGGATCTTGTGCCTCAAGTCGCAGTACAAAGCAGCCTTCGAGGTCGGCGGATCGTACGCGTGGCTTTACTTTCGGCTGGTTCATAACGCCATCCACGCTTGACCTGTCGCGAATGTCAAATGCGCGCCGTCGTTACCGTCCGAGGCTATCGCCGAAAATTCCCGATCCCGTGATATTACACGGATGCGTCGAGTCAAAACCTATACCTGGCTTGACATCCCGACGTGTATGGAGCGTCCCTGGACATGTCATAGCGCGGATCGCGCACCGCATCGCCAAAGGATGTGTCTCTTATGGACGGAACACGCGCAACCGTTCCCGGCTGTGCCGCGGCACTTCCGGTGTTACCGGAGGGCGAGGTGTGGGTGGCGATGCCGTACAAACCGGCATTCCCCGGCATCATCCCCGCCGACGAGACACCACCGGGCGTCATCGAGGACCAGACCCGCTTCCCCGCCCTGCACAACCTAAACAACGACGCTGAGGTCGGACTGCGGTGCCGCCCTACCGTCGCGCGCTGGATCGGGATCCATCTGGAATCCTTCTACAGCAACGCCGACTACCGCTTCACCTGGCATGGGGACGCCCTGAAAATCCACGACGGCGGCCCCTGGGGCGAAGCCTACGGTTCACCGCCGCGCGTAATCCGTCCCGGGGACGACGGCCGCTACGAGATCCGTGACCTGTGGTACCCCGTCGCCCCGGCGGCGGTCGGCGAGCTGTATCAGCGGCACCCTGACGCACTGGTCACGCTGGCACGCGACGACACCCCGGCCCCCGTCCCGCACATGGTGGCGTACCTGACCGATCATCCCGGTGCGCAGTCGTCGTTACGACGCAACATCGAGACCGCGCTGGCGAAACTCGCCACTGACCTGGACCGGTGACCACCGATGACAGCGGTGGTCACCGCCTACGACATCCCCGAGATCCGGGCCCGCATGACCGAATGGACCCGGGACCCCGGCCTGGACGGCGCGGGCAACTGGTACCGGTTCTTCGTCGGCCCCCGGCCCGAGGACTCGGCGGGAGAGCCCGCGTTCCCGCCGCTGGACGACGTCGGCGCCACGATCGCGGACACACTCCGCGCCCAGATCCCGGCCGCCGAACTGTTCTACGTCTCCGCCAACCTGACCGACCTCGCCAGCCACGCCGCGACCACGCTGGCCGACTACCGCCTCCACCCCGAAGACCTGCCCGCCCCCGTGGGACTCATGGTCTACGAACACCCACCCGTCACCCAGACCGCCAACGCACTACACAACGACGTCTCCCTCGTGTCGTGGGGGCCAGGGCGTGGCGGCCTGTGGGTGCAGACCTGGGGCACCATCCCCGATCCCCTGCCAACAGCGGTCGACGTGGGCCGCAAGCTCGCCCGGCTACCCCGCGACCACGCCCTGTCCCAGATGCGGAAAGCCGCCGCGCTGAACCCGCCGCTACCCGCCCTGGACAACAAACCCGCCAGCCACGACGACGCCGTCGACCAAGCCGCCAAACACCTCCTGGCCACATTCACGAGCAATACCGAACGCGCACCGATCCCGCCGAGTTTCTCCCCGCCACACGGCTACCAATGGTGCGGCCTCACCCCCATGACGTTCACCGACATGAAGGGCTGGCCCAGCGCACTGACCGAAGGCACCTCCGCCGCCACGATCGACGCGCAGCTCGCCCTGCAGCGCACCATCCTCACCACCTGGCTCCTGATGGGCCAGACCCTCGTGCGTTCCGAACGGATAGCCGCGCCCCGCGCCGCCCGCCGCCGCATCGAACGCTACGACCCCGCCCTCAATCAGGGCATCCGGCTGGTCGACCTGCGCCGCGCCCGCACCACACCCGCCGACCGCCACAGCGACGCCTTCGGCCAAGGCACACGCGAGTACCACCACAGCTGGATCGTTCGCGGCCACTGGCGCAACCAGTACTACCGCAGCCGAGACGACCATCGCCCCATCTGGATCGCCGACCACCTCGCCGGACCAGAAGACAAACCCCTCATCGGCGGCGAACGCGTCCACGTCCTGCGCCGCTAACCCGGACACAGCCACCCGCAGTGACACGAGCGGGCCGCGACTGTCCACAACAGACGACCTGCACCCGCAGGCGATTGAAAAACAATGGGAAAGGAACCCGCATAATGACCACCACAGAAAGCATCGGCACCCCGGTGACCCAACCAACTCCGGCCCCCGTGGCGATCGTGGGCGATTTTCACGACGACACCGCCGAGCTGCCGCTCCGGGACATCGCCGCCCGCATCCGCGAGGACCTCGTCGCGATCCAGGAAGACGACATGATCCACGCCGACGCGGAGTTCGCCGTCACGGCGGATGAATCCGGTCCGCAGAACCAGATCCGCATCACGATCACCGGACTGCCCCACAGCGACCACGGCACCGCCGACGCGCCGACCATGGACCTGACGCGGGACGTCTTCCGGTCGGCATTCGCACTCGCCAGCCACTACAACCGGTTCGTCAGCAGCCCCTACCAGCTGCGGTACCTCGTGGTCATCCAAGCCGTCCACAACAGCGGCACCGCCTACGCCGAAGGCGTCGGCGGCATCGGGCTCTGGGGCACGCTGCCCCAGACCTGACCTACCCGAAACGACAACATGCCCATTACGGGGCGCGGCCATTACGGGCCGCGCCCCGTAATGGGTCGTTAGCTACGGACACCGTCGCCTACACAGGGTGCCGCCCCCGGTTGCGTGACAACCGGGGCGGATCGCAAAACGCCCGAAGCACCCGACGGCGGCACCCACGCCTGGCCCGGTTCGTATAGGGGCAAACACTGAAACATGACGTGTCCACATGAGACACGTGTCTTGTTTGACGGATCGCTTGACAATGGCGCGGTGACGAAGCGTCCATAGACATGTAGCCCGAACAACCGGATGCGCACCGGCGGGCCAACGCCCCGGCCGGGGCATGACCATCCCATTCCATACCAACACATGGAGTCCGTCATGTCCCGCAAGAACCGCACCACCCGCACCGCCCCGATCCCCGACACCACCGACAGCGACCGCCACCTGCACGCCGTGTCCGATGCGCCCGGCACGCAGAACACGCCCACCACGGAAGACAAAGTGCTGACCGCGCTGACCGCCAATCCCGCCTCCACGACCGCCGCACTGGCGAAGGCCGCCGAAGTCGGCCGTTCGACCGCCGCGAAGATCCTGGCCCGCTGGGGACGCGACGGCACCGCTATCCGGACCGCCGGAGAGGGCCCGCGCAACCCCGACACATGGACGCTCGCCCCGTCGGACCGTGACACCACCGCACCCAATACCGACGACGCACAGCCGGACGCTCCGGCGGGCAACACCGCCGAAAGCAGCGAAGCGACGAAGACCGTATCCGACGCCGACGACGCCCCGAAATCCACCGCCACGGACACCGCCCAGGACGATGCCGGTCCGACTACTGCAGCCGACGACGCCGGAACCACTCCCTTGCCCGACACCGCACTGGAGGATCCGACGGACGGCGCGACCAAGCCCGAACGATCTGTGACGGGGTCGCCTGCGGCCACCGACACCGCCCGCCCGGACAAGGACCGACTGCCCAAGGGCGGGCTGCGAGCCATGGTGGAGGAGTACCTGACCGAACACCCGGGCGAGGACTTCGGGCCCGCCAAAATCGGCAAAGACCTCGGCCGTTCGGGCGGCGCGGTCAACAACGCCCTGGAGAAGCTCGTCGCCGACGGGTACGCGCGCAAAACCTGCGAGGCACCGAAGCGGTTCGCCATCAACCCGGACAAGACCGACGTCCCGAACACGAGCGACGATGCCACCGAGCCCGCGCTGAAATCCTGACGCCCGCCCGCCTAGTCCGCGCGCAGGACCGCCCCTTGGGCAACCGGTCCTGCGCGCGGACTTCTCATAACTCCGGCGCGCTGGTCCAGCCCCCGTTAGCGCCGCGATCGCCTACGCCACGGGTTAAGCGGGCGATGGCCAGCGATAATCTCCGCCGCGCCCGTCCGGTATGGCAGTGGCACTATTCCGGCCGCCCCCTGGCGGCATCGTTCCCCGCCCTACGGGCACGAACGTGGTTGTTTCTTTTCTTGCCCCATACCGTCGATGGGCCGCATCCCATGCACTGGCGACAGCGGCCGGGGGCCTGTCGGGCTACGCGTCGATGATGGCGTGCAGCAGGGCGCAGGTTTCGGCGTCGGTGGAGTAGAGCACGGTGCCCGCCGTGGCGCGAGTGAGCAGAACGCGGTAGGTACGGCGCACCCATAAGTCGACGTCGGCGGCCATCGCGCCGTCGAGGGCGCCGTCGCGGGTGGCGGCGGGGTCGGTGATCCACCGGTCGTCGCGCCACAGGAGGTCGGGGCCGAGGATGACGCCGCCGTAGTCGTACTCGAAGCCTTGCGCGCTGTAGACGTTGCCGATCTGGCCGGCGCCCGCGGGATCGATCGCCCACAATGGCGAGGGCGGCAGCCCGTTGACCGAGCGCTGGCCCTTCACACTCCACGGGCGCCGCCAGTCGCCGATCACGATGTCCCCGACCAACGGATTTCCTGGACTCGCGTCGCTCCACGGCCAGCACAACCCGGCCGTGATCCGGGCGCTCGCCCCGACCTCGGTCTTCGGACGCAGCAACCGCTCCAGCTCGCCGGGGCTGTCGGCCACCCGCAACTCGAACCGCAGCGCGGAGCCCTTGCCCTCGCTCCAGGAGGTCGGCGGGCTGAGTGGGTCGTCGAGGCCGAGTAGGCGACGGACCCAGCTGTCGTAGCGGACGTTGTGATGGCGGTGCTGGCTCGTCAGCTCGGCGATGTGCACGGTGGTGCCGCAGGCTCGGGCGGCTGTCGCGAGGTAGTCGCGGGTGCCGATTTGCCCGGGACGGATCGCCTGGTCCTCGTCGAGGAGGAACACCACGACACGGGCGGTCTCGAGCAGCTGTGCGGCCTGAGTACGGTCGCTGCGGCGCGAGACAGGGGTGTAGCGGGTGTTCGAAGTGGCCCGCAGTTGGTGCGCGTCGTCGCACACCAGCAGGTCCAGCCCGTCGAGCTCGGTGGCGGTGCCGAAGTACTGGAAGAGCTTCTGGGTGACGCGGGAGCCGTGTCCGGCGGTCTTGCGCAGCGCGGTGGTGAACGCCTGCGAGCCGGTGGCGTGCCGTGCCCGATAGCCGGCGCGCAGGGCCTCGCCGAGCAAAGTCAGCGCGAGGGCGCTCTTGCCCGTGCCCGCGGCGCCGGCGACCACCACGACGGCCCTCGGGCCGTCCTCGTCGGCGAGGCACCGTCGCACGTGGTCGAGGACGGTTTCCTGATCGTCGGACAGGGCGAACACGTCGACGTGGGTGAGTGAGCGGGCCGCGAGGTCGAACAGCGTGGGCGCCGCGGGGCGCGAGGGGGATCCTGCGGTCGGCATGATGAGTTCGGTCCTCCTCACTGGTGAGACGAACGTGCGTCAGGGTCTCAGGGACTTCGGCCAACACCCGCGGCTTGGACGTGCGGTGGAGAGTGTGGTCATCGCGGCTCTGCTTCGACGGTCGTGTTCGGGTCGGCCGAGGTCTGGTGGCCGGGACGAATCCAGCGGTGAGTGTCCGGGTCCCAGGTCGCGGTGGCCATCAGGCGGTTGAGGTCGGGGAGCCCGTCCCCGTACGTCCAGCCGAACTCAAAGCATTCGACCGCGCCGGGCCATCGCCCAGACCAGGTGTCTCGCGGGCATGAGCACGCTTCGTCGTGACCTGTGCGCTGCAGTCCGGTGGCCAGACAGCGCGCCACGGGACACCACTCGACGTGGATGTGGCCGATCTTGGTGTGGCAACTTGGGCAGGACGGTTGCAATGGCCCACGAGGGCGTAACCAACGCGGGGGCGGGGTGGTCATGCGGACCTCCCGGTCGGGTCGTGCTGGCTTTCGAAGTGCTCGTTCCACAACTGTGTCTCGGCGCCCGCGTGCGTGTAGGGCGGACGCGCATTGGGGTTGGCTAGCAGGTGGTGCTGCGCGAAGACCAGTCCGGCTCCGGAGGTGATGGCCTCGGCGATGCGCAGGTGCATGCGTGCCCAGTCGAGGCAGCGCCGGTATTCGTCCTGGTCTACGGCGCGGCTGCTCAACGTCGGGTAGATCGCGCGAGCCCGGGCGAAGAGGGCCTCGGCGGCGGCGCAGTGCTCGGCGGCACTACGTGGCTCCGCCGCCTTTGTGGCGGCGGTCGGATCGGTGGGGCCGGTGTTCGGTGGCATGGCGTCTTTCTCCTTCAGGTTATCGTTGGAACGCGGGGTCAGTAGGTGGTGAGCACCGCGCGGGCGCGGGAGTCGTCCAGCACCGGGCGCGTGGTGTGGCGCTCGTCGTCGGCGATGCGGACCCGTATGCCGAAGCGGGGCGGCCCGCCGGACGCGTCGGTCCATCCGTAGAGGGCCGGTAGCTGCGCGAGCGCGTGTGCGGTGGCTGAGGCGGCGGGGTCACCGTCGCGGTAGCCGAAGACCTCGAATGCCAGCTCCACGGCCGTCTCGTCGGCGGTGACGGCGTAGCGCAGGTGCGGTGGTAGCTGTGCCCGGAGCTCGGTGAGGGCGGCGGGTTCGCCCGGGCCGGGTGGTCCTGTGACATCAGCGAGGATCCGCAGTCCGAGCTGGGTTAGGTCGTGTTGATAGGTGTCGCCCAGCAATGGGCCGTAGCGGCGGGCGGTGGTGTCGGCGGCGTCGATCCCGGTGTAGCCGCAGCTGTCGCGCATGTGCGGGAAGGCCAGTGGTGTCTCGTCGGGTCCGGGTGGGATGTACTCGTCGGCGCGCAGCGACCACCGGTCACCTCGTCGCGCGGTCCACACCGCGTCAGTGTCGAAGGCATACACGTAGTCGGTGCCGTGGCTGGTGGGCCAGGGCCACGGCCACGCATGGTTTCCGAGCGTCACCTCGCCGGCCTCGTGGATCTCGGCGGTACGCAGGAAGAGGGCGACGAGGGTGATGAATCCGCCCGCGGACCGGGCTCGCGTGATCTCGTCGAGCCAGCGGCCGTTGCGGGTGCCGAGGCGAACGGATCCGAGCCAGTCGGCGTCCGGGCCGCGCCCGAGGTAGAAGTCGTGCGTCGTGCTGCTCATCGGGCGTCACCGCCGATGATGGGCATGTCGGCGGGTTTCTCTCGCATCAGCGGCATCGGCACCGACGGTGGCGCGGCCGGATCACGCAGCCACGCGTACAAATCGGGCGGCCCGAGCGGGTCGTCGCCCTCGGGAAACCACGGGTTGCGCGGGTCGATACGGTGCCAGCGGACACCGCCGCCCACCGTGGCGAACACCGCGCCGTCGCGGGGGTCGAAGGTGATGATCCAGCTGCTGTTGTGGCTGGAATACCACGGCCACGGCCAGCCGCCCTCGCACCGATACGCACGGCCGAGACGTTCCTCCTCCCACACATCGAAAGCGTCGGCCACGGCCGCGCGGAAGATGGCCTCGGTGGTCGCAGTTACCGCCAGCCGCGCAGGTGGAACGGCGAGGAAATTCTCGGGATAGCACTCCCCGTGCAGGGAGCCGATCCACTCCGCGTCCTCGCCCCGCCCGAGGTAGAAGTCGGTGGAGCTCGACATCGCCAGGTCCTCCTTATCGTGACGCATGGGGCTTCGGGCTCACGGGTGCCGGGACACAGGCGTACGGATCGGGCGGCGGATACGGCGGAGCGTCGCCGTCGTGGGTGGCGTCCTGATCGTGTTCGGTGGCGCGGCCGAGGATGTAGACGAGCACGATCACCGGGGTCCACGGCCCGGGCAGCATCACGGCCAGCACGGTCCACATGAGACGTTTCTTCCTGTCACGCATGATGTGTCGATCTTTCTGTAGTGCGGGGAAATGGTTGGTCAGCTGAAGGTGGGAATCGCGCCCAGCGTGCCGACGACCTCGGCCACGACGGCGGGCACGTCCATCACCACGAACACGGCGTAGCCGCCGAGTTCGGTGTTGGCGGTGGCCCCGACCCGGCTGCACAGCACCGCCTCGCAACGGCCGCTACTCCACTGCTCGAACGAGATCCCCGCCTCGGTGAGCATCCGCCACGCGGCCGGGCAATACAGGCGCAGTACCTCGGGCCACGCGCGCTCGGGCACGTCGAGCTCTCCGCAGACACCACCGCGACAGTCGACGCGCGACCGGTGAGGATGTAGCCCCAGTTCGGGTCGAATCGCTCGACCGGGCGATACCGTTTATCCCGTCCGGCCAGGGCGGGCAGGATCTCGCCCGCGTCGGGTTCGGCGTGACGGTAGAGGTCATGAGGAATAGGCAAGAACGTGGTCATTGTTGTCTGTCCTTTCTGGATTTATGAGGTCGCGGGGTTTGCGTCAGACCAGGTGTGTGCAGTCGGTGGCGGGTGTATCGGGCAGGCGGTGCACCGGGAGTGGGACCGCTGGTGCCGCACGGGGATCGCGCAGCCATCTCGCGAAGTCCGGCGGGCCGCACTGCAACGGCGGGCGCGGGTCTTCGGGGTCCAGGCGGTGCCAGCGGTCCCCACCACCCGCCGTCATATGCGCCGCACCGCCAAAGTGGGTGATGATCCAGTCGTTGCAGTGGCTGGACTCCCAGTCCCACGGCCACCCGTTTCGGGGTTCGTGCGCCGCGCCGAGTCCCCCGACCGCCCACATCAGCAACAGGTCCTTCACCGCCGTCCGGTAGGCCGACGTTCCTTGCGCGGTCAGCGTGGCGCGGCCGTGGGACAACTTGAGGAGGTTGTCGGGGTGGCAGGCGAACTGCAGGGAACCCAGCCATTGCGCGGTCAGTCCAGTGCCGAGGTAGAAGTCGGTGCGCGTAACCATCACGAAGTCCTCTCCTGGGCGGGCTTGCTGGGTCAGAGGTCCTCGCGGACGGGGCATCCAGGTGTGTGGCCAACGCCGGAGGTCAGCCCGGGCGGGCACGGCACCGAGGTGCCCGTGGCCCGTGCGTCGAGATAGCAGCCCAGCGCGGCAGGGTCGTTGGCCGCGATCAGCGGCACCTCGCCGCCGCACTCCGGGCACGGCCCGAGGACACGCAGGTCGTCCACCGTGCCGTTGTAACAGGTCAACCGGTACTCGGTGCCGCCGTCGGCGATGGTCACCCGAAACCAGTGCCACCCGCCGTGCTGGCGGTCGGGGTCATCGGTCACCGTCACCGCCGTCCTCGCCACACCGAACTCCTCGGCCACGTCACGCCCCAAGGCGCGACGGAGGGCGGCACGGTTGAGGTAGGCGGGATCACAGCCGACGTCAGAACCCGGGTCTTGTCGGCGGGCCCGGTCGAAGGCCTCGCGAGCGCGCCCGGCAAGCGTGGTACCTCGGCAAGCCGGAGGCCTCTCGCTGTGAAGAGTGATGCTGTGCCAGTCATTCTCGACGTTGTCGATGCCGCGAACAACGTCGGGCAGGTACAACACTCGACGGCCGTCGAAGGTGTATGCGCCGCCCACGTGGAGGTTCCTGCGCCGCCACGTCTTCCACGTCGCGAGGTCGTGATTGCACCCGGACACCGCTGGCCCGAAACCGCACATCGGCCATGCCTCAGCCAGGGTGTCCAGCGCGGCATAGAAGTCGGTCTCGGTGGCAGCGGTCAGGAATCGCCGTCCGACAGGCAGCAAGGCGACGGTCGCGGGATCTGGTGTCCCGTCCGGGTATGCGGATTCCAGGTAGCCGACGTACTGGGTCCCTGGACCCGTGCCGAGGAAGACCTCAACGCGGGAGACCTTGTGACTAATGCGGGGGCGCAGGCCTGTGAGGGTGGCGTTGATCGCGGTCATGTCGTCTCCTGGGTTTCCGTCGATGTCTATGGTGTGGTGGTGTCGGCACGGAGTGCCTGTGCGAGCGCGGGAATGCGAGTGAGCGCGTCATCGATCGGTATGGTCAGCGTGATGCTCACGAGATCGCCCCGTATGTAGGAGATGTGGGCGGGCGCGGGTGTCTGAAGGAAAGCACTTTCCAGTTGGTCGGCGATCTTGCGACGAGCTTTGTACTGGCGGGCTTGGGTTTTGAGGCGTTCGCGTCGGGCGGTCTGGGCGCGGTCGAGCCACTGGTGGAAGGCCGGGATCAGTCGCTGGTGGATGTGGGTCGCGACCTCGGTGGCCGGAGTACCGACGGCGAACGTGGCAAACGGGAGCGGGTCTCGGCGGTACCAGAGCCAAGGGTCGGCAAGTTCTCGCGGCACGTCCCCCGGAACCAGCCGGTAGCGCCACGCGCCCGGTCCTGGTACCGGCTTGAAGCCGACGCTAACTCCGGTGGCCAAGCACACGACGTCCGCGACCTGGTCTCGGGCTCGGCCACGGCCAACCGTCCACTTGCCCGGTAGCGCGGTCGCGACGCCGATCGCGGCGAGGGCCACCCGATCTTCTTTGCTGATGCGCGCGGGTTTGTCAGCCGTCTCGACTGCGGTCGTTGTCATGACAGGGGCTCCTTTCGGTGTCCCGCACGGAGTTCCGACGCGTGTGCGGAGTAGAGACAGTGCGGATGGTGGGCGGGGTCGCCGTGGAACTCGAACGGCGCGGTGTCGCAGAAGCGCTCCTCGGACTCGGGGTCGAGGTGGGCGCCGAGGTCGGCGAGGCCGGCGACTCGCGCGATGGGGACCCGCGGTGCCTCGCAGTCCGGGCACGGGCCGAGCAGCAGCCAGGACCACATCACGAACCCGGACAGGTCGGGGATGAAATACCAGCGGCGGCCGTCGTTGGTGACCTCGATCAAATCTCCCGGGGCGAGGGTGGCCCCGGTGCCGTAGTGGCGGTCCGGGTCGTCCCGCACGAGCACGGTGTCGGCACCGACGCCGAGCGCGGCCGCGATATGGCTTGTGGTGATCGCGCGGCGATTCCACGACGACCGGACACCGTGGCGATCGGCGAACGCGCGCGGCGCGATGGCGCGGTGAAGGCGGGTGACGGTGATCGCGCGGTCGGCCAGCGAGGCAGGTGTCCTGCTGGGTGTTTCGTCTGTGGTCATCACGACCACCCCAGCGCGTCGGTGACGGGCGCGGGCACGTATCCGACCTGGTCGCTCGCGCCTAGCCACACCACGGGCTGATCGGCGCGATCCTGGGTGCACACGACGCGCGCGAGAAGGTTTTCCAGGGGGTAGGCGGGCTGTGTCGCGAGCCGTACGGGGGCGGCGGGGTCGTAGTGGTCGAGGGCGGCGATCAGCTCGCCGACGGTGGCGATGGTGGTGTCGGTCATCGGTGGTCATCTCCAGTTCGCGGGTGGTTGTGGGCCCGGGCGGGGCGGGCATGAGGGGGAGGGTGTCCGCCCCGCCCGGGGTCTGTGGGTGGTTAGCGTGTGGCTCGTAGTGCGGCGGTGGCGGCTTGTCCGATGGCGCGGGCGGTGGCGGCGGGGTCGGTGAGGGTGTGCAGCGTGACGCCGTCCATCGGCTGATTGCGCGGGTCGTCGTCGGGTAGCAGCCACAGGACCGCGCACCCGGTGGCGCGCAAGCGATCGAGGAGCCGCTGGCCCGGTTCACGGGTCTGTTTTTCGAAGATGCCGTCGGAGATGATCACCAGGAGGCGGGCGGCGTTCGGGCGGGACAATTCCAGCGCACCGTCGAGGACCTCGGCGGCGTCGTCGATGGCGTGTCCGCCGTAACCGGTGGTGAATTCGGTGACCCGTGCGGGGGTGGTGCCGGGGTGAGTGATCGGTGTGATGCGGCCCGAGCCGAAGGTGACGGTCGCGGTGGTGGCGGGCACGTCGGTGTGGTGGGCGGCGTGGGCGAGGATCCACGCGGCCGAGGCGACCGGTTTCCTGTACGCCTTCATGGACCCGGTGACGTCGCAGGCGATGCCGAGCCGGAATGGTGGTGTGGGCACGGTTTTGCGGGTGGTGCGAGTGAAGGGTTCGGCGGTGGGGATGGCGCCCGCCGCGCGTTGCGCGGCGGCGGTCATCGCGCCGCGCACCCGGAGCCGTCCGGGTGGGATGGCCGAGGTGGTCGTGGTGATGGCGCGGTCACGCACTCCGGCGGTGGTCAGCGCGCGGGCCAGCTGTCGCGCGGCGGTGCGTTCGGCCGTGGTCGGGGGGCGGGTGCCCGTGATGTGGTTGGCGTTCGGGCTGGTCCCGCTCCCGAAGGTTTTGTTCGCCGCGCTGGCCGCGCTGGCGCGGGCGGCGTCCTCGGCGGCACGGGCCTCCATGGCGTCGGTGACGGGGTCGGTGGGCGCGGGGTCGGCGGCGGCCGAGTTGACGATGGCGATGGCGGCGGCGATGATGGCTTGCGCCAATGGTGACGGCGTACCGTTCCCGCTACCGGGCTGCGCGCCCGGGTCGGCTGCGCCGCGCTGGGGCGGCGGCTGGTCGGGGTCGTCGCCGAGGGCTTCGCACCAGCGGCGCCCGAGTTCGATCATGGCGGTGGCGTTGTCGTCGGCGACACGGTGCGCCGTACGCCAGATAGCCCGCAACTGGGCGAGGGTGTCGTCGCCGAGAATGCCGCGCACGACCCGTTCGGCCCGGGCGACTTCCCGACCGTTGAGGACACCGCCGTCCACACGTGCCAGCAGCAGCGCGGCGGACTGCGCGGCATCCTGTTTCGTCATGGTCGGTGCGGCGGCCGGGTCGTGGGCGCGGGTGTCGGCGAGGATGAGCTTCGTCGCGCTGCCACGCAGCCAGTACCGGTCCTGCGGGCGGCGCCGCAACTGTGCGGCCTCGATCCGGGACTCTTCCAACAGGATCGCGGCCGC
Source organism: Amycolatopsis sp. NPDC057786 (assembly GCF_042797905.1). Classification (NCBI taxonomy): domain Bacteria; kingdom Bacillati; phylum Actinomycetota; class Actinomycetes; order Pseudonocardiales; family Pseudonocardiaceae; genus Amycolatopsis; species Amycolatopsis sp. NPDC057786. Next base: position 73,088 of record NZ_JBHVKW010000013.1, on the reverse strand, counting down.
CGCCGCGCCCGGTGGCGCCCCGGGAGGTTCACGCCATACCGAGTGTTTCGCGTGGGCGGATTCGTGGGTCAGCAGCCCCCATGCTGTGCGGTAGCGCTTGCGGTCCCCGACCCGGTGCGGTTCGACGGTGGCGGGGTCGACCCCGCTGGGGAGGTGGATTCCGTCGACTTCGATGGCGGCGAGGTCGGGGAAGAAACACGCTGGGGCGTCGTGTCCCGCACCGGGGGCGACGGTGACCACGAGGTCGTCGCGGTCGGCGATGGCGGGGACCTCGTCCCCGAACCGGGCCGACAGGGTCAGCCATCCCGGGGCGGACGGGAACACGGCGGTCGGCGTGGCGGCGGGTGCGGCGATGTGCGCGGTCATCGTTGTGTCCTTTCCGGACTGTCACGGGCGGCAGAAACCGTTGGGGACGCGGCTAAAACTGTTCGCCGACTGTGAGCGGGGCGACGTGGGCGCCGAAGGTGTTGCGGACCACGTCGGCGACGATGTCCTGGTCTTCTTCCGGCGCGGCGGCGATCAGGTTCCCGGCGGCGGTCATCGGGTCCAGCGCGGCAGCGGTGTCTTTCGCGGCGAGGAGTTCGCGCATCTGGGGCGCCCACCCGATCTCGCCCTTCTTCTGCCGTCCGGCGAGATTTTTCGCGACCCGCACCACTTTCGGGTCGACCCCGATCCGCGCGGCGAGGTCGTAGTCGGTGGTCACCTCGATCTTGACCCGGAACCGCGACGCCAGCGCGGGGCTCAGTACCGCGCCGTGCACCCCGGGGTTGTGCCCACCCACCACGTAGAACCCGGGTGCGGCGTCGACACGCTCCCAGTCGTTGGCCTTGATCTTGATGTGCCCGCGCCCGTCCATGACGGGGTACACCACTGCGAGCACGGGCGCCGGGATGAGGGTGAAGTCGTCGATGAAGAACGCGCGCCCTTCACGCATCGCGGTCACCAGCGGCCCGTGCGCGAACGCGTAACTTCCGCCCGGGGTGGGCACGTACCCGCCCACGATGTCGTCCACCGTGGTGTCACTGTCACCCGGAAGGGTCACCGCGTCACCGAACGCGGCCTCGACCAACGACGTCTTGCCCGTCCCCGGGGGCCCATACAGCAGCGAGGGAATCTGGTTCTGCCGCAACCGACGCAACACCGTCACATCCGAACTCCCCGCCAGCTTGCGCGGGTGGTAAAGCTGCCCGTTCGGGCGCCGTACCGGTGCGGTCACCAGCGCGGGCGCGGTCGCCTTTTTCGGCCCGGGGGCGCGTTTCGGTGTGACGGGCGCGGGCGGCGTGGTGGCGTCGCTTGTCGCGGGGTCGGTGGTGCGGGTGCTGATCACGGCGGTCGCGGCGGCGGCGGGGGTGTTGGCGTTGGCGCGGTAGGCGCGGGACGGCTGCCCCATGTAGTCCGCTTCCCCGCGCGTGGCCAGGGTTTCCAGGGCATTGCCCACCGCGCCGGATGACCGGTTCAGGAGCCGGGCGGCGGCGCCCGCCGTCAGTCCGGCGTTGGCGGGTTGCTGGGTGAGCAGTTCGGCCACCATGCGACGGAGTTCACCGTTGGGCAACCGGTGTGCCGCGCCCGGGGCGGCGGGCGCGGTGCCCGTGGCCGGAGTCGAGGCGTTCGTGGTCATCGTGCTGGTTTCCCTTCACAGCATGGGTTTCGGCGGTCATAGCGCGGCGGGGACCGGGTGGGGTGGCGCGGGTGATTACGCGCGGCGCAACGTGGTGATGAGCGCGAGCACGGCGTGACCTTCGCTGGGGGCGGGGTATTCGGTGCCGTCGGCGGTCACCACCCGCCATTCCGATTGCCGCACGATGTCGGCGGGAAAGTAGCTACCGATGAAACGCCCGTCGGGACCGGTCACGGTGCCGTACAACAGTTGTTGACGGTCGGCGGGGTCGATCAACACACCCGTGACGGTGCAATCGTTTTCGGTGTTGGTGCGGGTCACCACTTCGGGTTGCACGTCGCGGCTCATGGTCGGGTCGACCACGTACACCACGCGTTCCGGCTGGTTGTCGTCGTGGTTCATGGTGTTGCCCCTTTCGTTGCGGTGTCGCGGTTTCGCGGTCGAGTGATCAGTGGGCGCGGTGGGGAAGTCGGCCGACGACGGCGACGGTGTGGGTGGTGTCGTCGTAGGTCGCGGCGTCGATCACGTGCCCGCATCCGTCGCACTTGTACAAGGGTTCGACCCACCGTTCGGGGGCGTGGGCGGCGTCATCGCCGTTGCTGTCGATCATGCAAAAACCGCTACTGTGTGGCGTGTTCCCGCACACGCACACCCAGCGTTCGCAGTCGTGGGCGGTGATCGTGGCGACGGTGGCCGCGCGCATGGTCGGCACGTCCGGGTGCGGCGTGGCGGGGTTGTGGTTCATGGTGTTCGGCCCCTTTCGCGGTGGGCGCGGTCAGTGGGTGGCGGCGAATTCGGCTTCCGCCGCTTCGGCGTCCCGGGTGTGGGATTCGGCGGCCGCGTCGGCGGTGTCGTGGTCGGGGTAGGTGTTGGACCAACCGCAATAGCAGTGCGCGGCGGCGGTGCCGTCCGGGTTGTCGGTGGTGTCGGCGTAGCACATAGCAATCCCCAATCACGTGTTTGCCGGGTTTCCGCTTTCCGGGAGACCATTCGCGCCCGGTGCGGTGGTTTGTGATGATTTCCGGTTTTCCCGGTGACACAACAAACGTAACTCGACCCCGGGCGCCGCGCAATAGTTTTCGGGGTCAATTTCAGGGAATTTTGCCTATATTTTCGCGTGAATGCGCGCGATTTCACGGACATGTTTGCCCAGGTCAGGCGATTGCAGATTGCCCAAGAAGGGAGCGGCCGGCCACAGCCGAAACCGCGGATAAATGCAGTTTGTTTTAATAAAAGAGAGAAAGAGAACGGAAGAAAGGGCGCAGGTGAGTGAGGTGCAAGGGTGAGCACTGGTGAAACGATGAGGAAGCCGCGTGACATCGCCGCCGGGCCTGATGTGTTCACCTGCTTGGTGTCAAGCGAGTCTGGGATACCGGTGGATCCCCCTTCAGTGGGCGTGACCTGCGGGAACGGCTGACACGGGGGGATCCGCCTTAAGCGGATACCGGAGGACGAGGCTGATTGGCCGGGTCGGCGGTCCCACGGTTGGCAGTCACGCTCCGCATAGCCGGAGGCGGCGGGGACGGCACTGAGTGACCGCGCCGTCGGCTCGGGCCTGGTGTTCAAGGTGATGTCCGCGCGCCGGGTATGCGGGTCGCCACGGTGGCGCCGGAGTGTTTTTGTGGCGCGCGAGAGTCGCCGATAACACTCGACGAGAGTCGATGTCAGAGGTGCAGGGGAATGCGATTGTGCGCCCACGAAGTTCTTTTTCTTTGGCCTCGATGGTTGTGCCGCCACGGTCGACGCTAGCATCGGCGCGGGCGAAATCGCGGCGGGAAATCGAGGTATTTCACTGTTCCGCATAAATACCTTTACCGCACGGGAAACGCGCCTCGATCCCGAATGGGCAAGGCGTGTTCGCGAACCGGTGGCGTGTTCATTCATGGCGCCGTGGATCGGGAGAAGTCCCCGACCGGTATCCCGGTGTCGCGGGCGCGTAACCGCTCGGCGAGGTCGGCGGTGTCCGCGGTGGGCGTCGTGTCGATTTCAGCGAGGCGGGTTCGCAGGAGGTCCAAGGTGCGGGAGATCGCGTCGTGCCGGCCGAGTGCGTGCTGCAGGCGCATGATGTCGCGGTAGATCAGTTCGTTGTGCGGATCGAACGCCCGCGCGGTTTCCAGCAGATCCAAGGTGTAGTCGGGGTCGGCCTCAACGCGGACGCGGGCGAGCGCGGCCACGGCGTCGAGCGCGTCGCGCCGGGTCGCTTCCCGGGCGGCGATGAGCCAGTCGGAGTCCAGGCCGTCGGCCAGGGCGCCGCCGTAGTGCGCCACGATCGCCTCATAGGCGTCGGTGCGTCGCTCAGCCGCGGCGGTGCGTCGGCGGGTCACCGCGTCGGCGAAGGACCAGTAGTCGACCTCCACCACGGCGGGGTCGAGCCGGTACTGGCCGTGCTCGGCCAGGACCAGGTCGCCGGCGGTGCCGCGGGTGGCGGTGTCGAGGGCGCGGCGGATGCGGGACAGAACGGTGCGCAGCACGCTGGCGGGGTTGCGGGGCGGGTCGTTCGGCCAAAGAGCGTCGACGATCGCATCCCGGGACACCCCTCCGGGATGTACCGCGAGGAAGACCAGCAGTTCGAGCGGGCGGTTGCTCAGCGCGCCGGACACGTCGCGCAGCTCCCCCTCTGCCTTGCGAGGGTCGGAGCGCCAGTGCAGGGCAGGGGCACCGAACACTGTCAGCGCGAGCGGCGCCGGTGGGCTCGGATTCCTGCCGGCCACATGTGGGCGTGTTTCCTCGCCCGGTTCGCTGGCCGGGGGTGAATCCGGCGCGGGCGGTCCTGCAGTGATCTCCAGTCGTCGCGGGTCGCCTGCGGCGTTCTGCGGCGCGGCCCGGGGCGTCGTGCCCGGTGGTGTCACTGTCTTCCCAGGTGTGGGGTTGTCACGGGGCGCAGCCGCGTCGGTGGTGCCGCTGCTGTGGGGTGCGGTGGTGCGGAGGAAGGCCAGGAGGTCTCGGGTCGCGGTCTCGGGCAGGGTGAAGGCGCGGGTTCCTCGCAGGGGTTCGCCGAGTCCGGGATCGGTGGCCGAAATGACTCCGCCGGCGGTGACGTAGGCGGTCACGCCGGCGCGCCATTGGCCCAGCAGCAGCGCGGTGATCCCGTGCTGGCCGTTGTTGTCGAGCAGGTGCTGCAGCCGCAGCTGCTGCCCAGGGTCACCGGGTGGGGTTGCGATCACGACAGCGCGCCGCGGCGGCGCCGCGGCGTCGAAGGCGGTCAGGGCGGTGTCCAGGTCGTCCACCACTGTGATCGATGTGGGCAGGTCGGTGGCCGCTCCTGGCACACCGAGCAAGCGGGCCACGTCTGCGCCGGGCACGTAAACCCTGAGCGTGGGTGCGTTCTCGAAGCAGGTGGCCAGGAGGGTGAGCAGCAGGGCGCGGGCCGCGGCGTAACCGCCTGGTCCGACCAGGCCGAGCCCGTGGACACGGGCCAGGTCGAGGGCGACCTGGGTCCGCTCGCCTGCTGCGGCGGCCTTGCCGTCGAGGTCAGGGGGCGTGGCGTCGAGCGCGATGTCGACCACGGACGGCGGCGTCGCCGGTCCGACGCCGGTCCCGGGGGCGCCGATCACGCGGCGGACACGAGGCGCGAGCACCCTCAGCCGACCCGCGTCACCAGCTCCTTCTGGTGCGGTGGTCGACCGCGGTGCCAGGTCTCCGCCACCAGGTTCACGACCATGCTCACGACCGGCCAGGTCGCCGATCGCGGTGTCGGTGTCGGCGTTCAGATCGTGGTCTTCGTCGCGGTGCCGGGCGCTCAGATGGGCCAGCCGCAGCTGATACACCACCGGGGCAACCGGCAGGTCGTCGTCGCGTCGGCCGCTGCCGGGCCGGTAGCGCGCGTGGCGCCGCCGTCGCGCGAGCACGAGCAGGGCACTGACCGCCGCGGCCAGGCCCAGGCTGACGAACACCTCACCGCTCCCCCAGCTCACCGCGCCCCCGGCTGGTCCATCCGCGGCAGGGACGGCCGTTGGCGTCGGGCGGGACGTCGTGACCGGAGGAGTTTGTGAGGAGGGTTGCGTGGTCGTGCTCGGTTCCGGTGGTGCTGATTCGGGTGCGGACGACGAGGGGGCGGGCGGCTCCGGTTGGGGCGGCGTCGGCGGGTCAGGTGGCCGGCTGGTGGCGGGAAGGTGGAGGGTGTCGCCGGGGTGGATCAGGTTCGGATTGGCGAGGATCCGTCCTCCGGGCTGGACGCTGCCGCGGTTGAGGGACCAGAGCTCCGGCCAGCGATCACCCTCGCCCAGGCAGCGCTGCGCGATCCTCCACAGCGAGTCGTGCACCCCGTTCTCCGGTGGCCGGACCCGCTCGGTCCCGGGCTGGACCGGAGGCTGCTCAGGGACGACCGGTGTCGCGGAGATGGGAGCGGTGACGGCCACCTCAACGTGACCGGCGGGGTGCATGTCGGCGGGGTTGAGGGGCGCGGCGGTGGCCGTGCGGCCAAGCACGGCCACGAGCAGGGCGCCGATAAGCATGGCCGCGACCCGCCGCACCGGGCCTGTCTGCCGTTTCAGGTCCGGTAGCCCGCCGCGGGCGACGTCGGCCGCGCACGCGGCGAGGTCGAGGACGAACACGAGCCACGCCAGCCAGGCCAGGCAGGCGAGGGCGTCGAGCAGGAACCGTGCCGACATGTGTGTCATCAGCGCCGTGCCGATCTCGTCCAGGCTAGGCAGGTGATCCGGCAACGGCCAGCCCACGCCGTGGATCAGCGCCCACGGAACCCCGGCCACTAACGCGGCCAGCACGACTGCGGCGAGCAGCCCGCGCACCGCCCGGCCCAGCAGCCGTGCGGTGCGCGTGAGCGGCGCACGGCCGAACATCAGCTACTCGCAGCGCCGGCCGCTGCGCTGCCGCGGCGGACAGCGTCCTGTGCAGGTGCGGCGGGCTGGGCGGTGCGGGTTTCGGTAGCCGCGGGGGTGCCTGGGACACGGCTCTTCGTCGCGGTGCCGGGGCGTTTGCGTTTGCCGCCGCGGGCGGGCTTGGTCACCTGGTCGCGCCAGCGGGTGAGGTCGGCGGCGGGGACGTCGGTGACCTCGGCGAGCTCGGGCACGTCGATGACGTCGCCGGCCGCGGTGAGGACCTCGCCGAGCTCGCGTTCAAGATCGGCGAGCCGCTCGGCCAGGTCGGCGTGCCGGCGGGCCAGCTCGCCCACGGTGCCGGCCGCCTGGGCGCGGCGTGCGCTGCGCGCGGAATCTCGTTCCTCGAGGCGTCGGGTGATCTCGTCGTTGGTGGTGACCATGCCGGTGTTCTCCCTCCAGTACTGCCAGCGGCTCAGGGCTCGATGCCGGTGACCCCGCGCTGCGGATGGGCGGCGCCCCGTCCGTGGGTGTGGATGTCGTCGATCCCGGCCAGCGACAGCAGCTGGGTCTGGTAGACGGCGGTGACCTCGACGGTCACCGTGTCCCCGGTGGCCGTGACGGTGCCGGTGGCGCCGACGCTGGCCAGGTATCGCTGCGCGAGGTCGCGTGCCCGTGCCGGATCGATGCGGACAACCCCGTTGGCGCGATACGCGGCGAGGTCGAGCGCCTGGGCGCCAGCGCGGGCGGCGGACTCGGCCTGTCCGCCGGCGCGGACCTTGGCCGCCAGGGCGAGGCCGCCGTCCAGGCTCAGCCCGGTCAGGGCGAGCAGCCCAAGCAGAAGGGCGAGCACGAACGCGGTCACCCGGCCTTCCTCCGCCCGCCACCACCAGCGCAAGCGGTACACGGACGTGCCGCTGCCCGGCGTGCCTGCTGGGTGAGCAGAATGGGCGGCGTGACCGCGCCCGAGACGGAACCACCCGACCTGGGCGAGGATCGTGTGACCGCGTGGCATGAGGCTGGGCACGTGGTCGTCTATCTGCTGCAGGGCCGGTCGCTGCGCTACGTGACGCTGCGGCCCCGTGGCATCGGGCGCGTGGGTTTCACCGCTGTCCGGCCGCGCCGCGTCGATATGTCGTCGGTGGCGGTCGTCGCGCACGCCGGGCCGCTCGCGCAGGCTCGTCATGTCCTCGAGGTGACGAGCGCGGCTGAACGGCTGCATGAGGGCGTGACCGCGGCGGATGTTCGTCTCGGCGCCTACCTGCACGGCGGGCACGACGACCTCGCCCTGATTGTCGAAGCCCGCCGCGCGTACGGACTCGCCGACGATCAGCCCGATCTGTGGGCCGAGATCGCGCAGGACCTCGTCGACCGGCACTGGACGGACATCAGCCGTATCGCCGAGGCGCTGCTCGAGCACCGGACGCTGACCGGCGCCCAGCTGCGCGCTCTCGTGCCGGGGCTTCCACTCACGCGCTGACGACGTCATCGGGCACCGCCAGGGCGGGCCTGGGACCGGTGGGTGTCCACCACTTCGCTGGCGGACGATTCCAGGGTTTTCTCGCCGGGGACGCCGAGCAGCGTGGCTTGTCCAAAGTCGACGGAACACCTAACGTGCACGGTCACCGCGCTGGCGGGAACCAGCGTGCCCGACAGCGTGGTGGTCACCTCGCGGCACACCACACCCGCCTGAGCCAGCGCGGTGCCGGCCGTGTCGCGAGCGGCGGTGGCGGCGGCCGTGGTGGAGCGGTGCAGGGTGGCGGCGCGAGCGGCCTGGTGGGCGGCGTCGTCGAGCCGCAGCCGGGCGTCGACACCACGGTGCACCACCACGGCCAGCAACACCAGCAGCATGACCAGCACCGGCGTCACCAGCACGGCCTCGGCAGTCACCGAGCCGCGCTCAGCACACCACCAGACCCGGATCCTTCCCACCTGTCGGCTCTCTCGCCGCGTCACGACGAGCCCTCCCCTGCCGGGCCGCCGGCTCCACGCGGTGCGGTCGCACGGTGAGGTGGGACCAGCGTCAGCCGGGGCCACTCCGTGGATGGCCGTTCCCAGGGGAATTCCCCGGCCTGGGTGACGTCTCGGGCCGCGGTGACGTGAGCGAACACGTTCTGCGGCAGCACTTCCGCGGCCTGGGTCAGTCGGCGAAGGTGGTCGTGGCCGGGCAGAGCGGCTAGAACATTGCCGGTGCGGTGAGTCAGGTCGGTGCGCCGCAGTTTCGCTTCCCACGCTCGGGTCAGCAGCAGGCAGCCATGCAGATGCCGGGCGACCTCGCCCAGGCCGTGGTCGATCGTGGTGACCGCCTGGCGTGCCGCGGCCACCAAATCCTCGCCAGCGTCGGGATCGGTGGCGAGTTCCTCGGCGAGGGCGCGCGCGTCGCGACTGCGGTCGAGACAGCACAGGGTCTGCCACACCACCCGGTGCGCCTCACCGGGCAGCGCGGGGTCGATCCAGGCACGGGCCGGTGTGCGGTGCAGCTCGTCGACTCCGGCCAGCAATTCCCGCACCAACCTCGCGGTGTCGGCCCCGAGGTCGGCGAAGTCCCTGCTGCGCCAACCCTCACCGCGACGCAACCGGGTACCGGGAGTGTCACCGTGCGGCCCCCGCCCCTCGCGGGCCACGCACGTAGCACGCCATCCGGCGAGCGCGACGATCAGGACCACGGCGGTGAAAATGAACTTCCCGGCGAATCCGTTTCCCGCCACCAGCGCGAATCCCACGACAGCCGCGCCGACCAGTCCTTTCAGGACAGTTCCCGGTCGCACCGCGGCGGCAATCTGCCGGCGCCGCCAGCGGCGTGCGGTAACGGCGGGATGAAGCAGCACGGTGTCCGGCCCGTCCGGGAACACGCCGTCGAGCACCGGCGAATGCCTGAGGTTGCCCATTAGGAGACTCCTGTCGGTCTCGCACCAGAATCTGGCTCTGGATAAGGAAAAGTCAGGGTGTGGTGTCCGTGTCGGGCACGAAGCGTTCGACCTCGCCAGCGGTTTCGGCGTGCACGTGCAGTTGCACACCGGGTAGGACCGTGGCGGCCTCGCCACGGATACTCACCGCCACCGAGGTCGCGTCACGGGTCACGGTGAGCTGGGGCTCGCGTAGTGGGCCGGCGGTGAGGTCGTCGAGCAGCCGCTGTCCCGCGGCGTGTCCCGCGCCGGCGGTGCCGTGCTGGACGCGGGCCGCGGCAAGGGCTTGTGAGGCGGCGGTCTGGGCGACGTGGGTCGCGTGGGACCACACGGCGAACTGGATGATCGCCAGCAAAGCCAGCAGCAGCAAAGGTGTCGCGATGACCAGCTCGACGGTGACCTCGCCCCGGTCCCCGGACAGCGCGTGCCGGACCCGGCGAGCCAGCGGGCCGCGCAGTCGCCGCGGTGAGCGGTTTCGGATCGGCATGGTCAGCCGATCCCGAGGTTGATCGAGTTGGCCTTTTCGGTCAGTTTCGCAACGATGATCGCGATGATCGCGATCGCGGCGATGGCCATCAGCGCGGTGACGATGACGGTGGTGGTGATTTCGCCACGCTCGGGTTCGGCTCGCAGCACGGCGATCCTCACCGACACCACTGTCCATATCGTACGGACGTATTGCTTCATGGCTCCTTCTTTCGTTTCCGTGCAAGGCTTCTCGCTGCGACTCCACGCGGGCTAAAGCCCGTTGAGGACCTGAATGACAGCGGGATAGGCGATGAATCCCAAGAATCCGAGGAACAGCAACGTCACCGGCAGTGCCATGCGCTCGGTCGCAGCCTGGGCATCGGTTTCGGCGTCGGTGACCTGGTGAGTCCGCAGTGCTTGGGCTTTCGCCGCCAGAGACGCGCGGACGCGAGCACCTTCGGTCCCGGCCAGAGAGATCGACGCGGCGAGTTCGGCGAGTTCGGTGATGTCGAGTTCCTCGCCGAGCCGACGCAGCGTGGCCCAGGGGGTGGTGCGGGTCAGCTGGGCGGCGTGCAGCGCGCGGCGGATCTTGTCGAACGCCGGGCCGGTCCCGACGGCCGCGGCGTCGCCGAGAGCGGCCTCGACCCCAGCTCCCCCGGCGAGGGTGATCCAGACGAGGTCGAGGAAGGCCGAGAGTGCGTCGCGGAACTCGCGCCGCGACCGGGTGGCTTTGGCGCGGACCTCGAGGTCCGGGGACAGGAAGCCGAGCGCGGCGAGCACGAGCCCGGCCAGCAGTGGCACCTCGACACCCAGCGACAGTCCGCCCATTGCCAGCACGGCTTGCAAGAGCCACGGCGCCAGCAGCCCGGACATGGCGAGCACGGCTTTGGATGCCAAGTGGGTGTCGACGCCGCGGCCGGCGACCCGCAGATCGGCCTCGATCTTCGTACCGGGCAGCCCGAGAATCCGCAGGCCGGGCACGAAAACGCGGCCCCAGGCGCGCACCCACGCGGCCTCGCCGGTGAGGACGATCGGCGTGGCCGGCCGCCTGGCACTGACCTTGGCGAGCTGGTCGCTCAGCGCCGGGCGAGGCGGCACGGCCCAGGCCAGGAGCAGCCAGAGCCCTGTGCCAGCACCGGCGCCGAACGCGAGTGCCGGGATCATGAGGGCCCACCTCCGCCGTCTCGCGCGCCGACAGCCGCTGGGCTGTCCAGGATGAGCACCCGTGGTTGCCGTCCGCCGGTCGCGATCCGGGCGAGCCAGGCGAACCCGGCGGCGAACAGGGCCCCGATGAGTAGCAGGACGAGTTGGCCGGTGGCGGTGTTGTAGACGTCGAGGTAGGCGCGGTTGAACAGCACGACCCCTGCGGCGAAGGCGAGGGTGGTGGCGGCGATGACCCGTACCGAGGTCCGGGTCCGGGCGCGGCCGGTCTCCACGCGCATGCGCATCGCGGCCTGCTCGCGGGCGGTGGTGGCCAGGGAGCCGAGCAGGTCGCCGAGCTGGCGGGCCTGGTGCTCGGCCGCGAGAACAAGGGCGGCCAGGACGAGGTCCGCGGTCGGGTCGTCCAGCTCGCGCGCGAGAGCCCGCAGGGCCGGCGCCAGGCGCTGCCCGCTTTCCAGCCTCGCAGTGAGGGTGGTGACCTCGCCGCGGATGGCCGCGGGCGCGAGCGGGGCGGTGGCGAGGATGGCTTGCTCGAGCCCCGCCGCGGCGGAAAGGACGTCGCGCAGCATTTCCGTCCACGACGCGATCGCCTCGATCCGCGCGACCCGTCTGGCGTGGGCGCGGTCCGGGCCGACCAGGCGGGGCAGGAACCACGCTCCTGCGGCGGCCAGCACCGCGCCGACCACCCACCCGGTCGCGGCGCCAGTCAATGCGCCCACGCCGACCGCCACGGCCAGGCGCAGCAGCACCCGCTGGCTTCCGGCCTGCTCGCGTGCGGCGCGCAGCAACACGGGAGGACGCGAAGGTGGCGGCACCGCCGCGACCCGGCGCCAGGCGGCCACGATCAGCAGCAGACCGACGCCCGCGCCCAAACCGAGCGCGGCGGCGATCATGGTGGTGGTGTCGACGCTCATGGCGTCCACCACCCCTCCGGACGGGCCAGCAGGTCGGGGTCGAAGCCGGCGGCGACGAGGTCGTCGAGAGTGTCGGCACGCAGGGCACCGGCCACCGGCACGGCGCGACGGTCCGGGCCGCGGCGATAGACCTCGTTAGAGATCACCGCCCCGTCCTCGGCGTCGATCACCTCCCGAATCGAGGCGATCACCCGTGTCGTCCGGTCGGTGGCACGGTCGAGGTGGACCACGAAATGCACCGCAGACGCGACGAGCAGCGCAGTGGCCTCCAACGGGAGCCGCTCCGGGCCCTGGGCGGCATAGGAAGCAAGGCGGGTGAACGCGATCTTCGAACTACTCGCATGAAGGGTGGCCATGGAGCCGTCATTGCCCTGGGACATCGCGTTGCACATCGGAATGACCTCAGACCCGCGGATCTCGCCGACGATGACCCGGTCCGGCGACATGCGCAGGCCCCAGCGGACCAGCTCCGCCTGATCGATGGCGCCCTCGCCCTCGACGTTGGGTTCGCGGGCCTGCAGGGCGGTGACATCGGCGTGCAGCTCGGGATCCCGGTCGAGACCGAGTTCGAAGGCGTCCTCGACCGTGACGATCCGCTCCATCGGATCCATCTCCGCCGCCAGGCCCCGCAGAAGCGTGGTTTTCCCGGCGCCGGTGCCGCCGGTGATCAACACGTTCTTCCGCGCCCGCACCATCGCGCGCAAGAACCTTTCCAGCCCGATGTCGAGGGTGCCGCGGCGACGTAGCTGCGGGAGGGTGGCGGTGAGGTAGCCGTGCCGGCGGATCGTGCACGCCGTTACCCCGCCCGCCGTCAGGCCGAGGACCGCGAAGAGCCGCTCGCCGCCGGGGAGCTGGAGGTTCAGCGCCGGACTGCCGCGGTCGAACCTGCGCTCCTCCGACGATGCCCGGGCGGCGAGGGTGCGGATCAGGTCGGTGAATTCCACGTCCGACGCCGCCACCGGCGCCACCTGGGCACGTCGGCCGTCGTTGTACTGCACGAACACCCGGTCGAAGCGATTGACCGCGATCGTCTCCACCGAGCGATCCGCCAGCAGAGGCTGCAGACCGCCCAAGCCGAACACCTCATCCAAGACCTGGTCGACGACCCGCTGCTCCGTCGCCGAATCCACCAGGGCACGCCCGGCCAGGAGTTCGGCCTCACTGTGTGCGGCGACCGCGGTGTCGAGGACGTCGCGACCGATCTCGCGACGCCGCGCCACGCTCAACGCACCGCCGCTCGTCCGGGACACGGTCTCGACCCGGCCGGGCAGGTCCGTGGTCAGCGCCTGCCGAAGCCGGGCGCGTAACCGCTCCTCAGCATCCCTCGGGCCGGTCGCGGCGGCGGGCATGGTGGGTTGCTCTGTCCGTGTCATGCGCGGGGCTCCTTCCCTGCAGGGCTGGGCTGATGGCCGTTGTGTCGCGGATCCCTCACTTGCGGCGGCGGCGCGGACGCAAGTTGTGGCCCGAGGCCGGGCGGGATGATGAGCACGCCGCTGGGTCGGCGCACCTGCTGGGCAGGTACACCCGGGACGCTGGCCGGCGTGGTCGCCGGTGGTGAGGCGATGGGAGTGGCGGGTTCGGCCAGGGTGCGGGCGAGAGCGGCGGCGTGGCGGGCAAGGCCACCGTTGGTGCCGCGGCGGCGGGCCAGCGGCTGCCGACGACCGGTCAGCGTGGCGGCAGTGACCGGGTCGTGCGGGAGACGCCCGATCGCGGGTATCCCCAGCTCACGTTCGACATCCATGGTCGGATAGCCATCACCGGTCAGCAGCAAGCCGGGACGTGGCGTCCAGCGCGCCAGTTCCCCTAGCCGCGCCGTGGCGTGGGCGAGGTCGTCGCCCTGAGTACCTGTTACCAGCACCAGAGCATCGGCGCGGCGCGCGATCGCCTCGGCCGGTGATCCGGGATCCACCCGCCCGCAATCCGCGAACACCACCACACCCGCGTCACGGGCCACGAGGGGCAGCAGCGGCCCGTCCGGGGCCGTGGCCAGGGTCGACAGCGTGGCACGCGCGTGCGTGCCACCTGGCGGGGCCACCAGGGCGCGGGCGCCGCCGGGCAGGGCCTGGGTGTGGTCCCACACCGCCGCGGGATCACGGGTGCGGCGTGCCGCGGCGGCGAGGCTCACCAGCCCTGGGGTGGATGGCAGGCCGAACCGCATCGCCAGATCGCCTCCGGAGGGGTCGACCTCGGCGACCAGACGGCGCGTGCTCTCGGCATGCGGCCAGGTCATGGCCAGCGCGACAGCCAGGGTCGTCACGCCCGGCGAGCCTTTCACCGAACACAAGGCGATCAGCATCACCGCTCACCGCCCGCCGGTTGCATCACCAACGCCAGCTGCCCGGCCGGGACCTGAGCCAGCTGCGACGCCCCGGTGGTGTCGATTTCCAGCGACACCACGGTGGTCTGATCCGTGCCTGCCGGGGTGACCCCGACGACCGTGGCACGCCAGGACGTTCCCGGTGCTTGTCCGGTGGCCGAGCTTCCTGCCGCGGTGGCGGCGGTCACGACGACGGTCACTGGGGTACCGGCGGCCAGCTCGGGCGGGGCCTGCCCCGGCTTCACGACGACCGCGACCACCGCCCGGCCCACCGCGGGGAGCGCGGCAGCGCCCACCGCGTCCGGCGTCAGCAGCGTTCCCGCGCCGAGACTGGTCGCCATCGGCCGCCCCAGCACGCTCGCCGCCCGATCCGCCGGAACCAGTAGTACGCCCGGCGCGGCGGACACGTCGATGCTGCGCAGGTCTGCGGGCGTCAGCACATGCCCGAGCGGGACCGGCTTCGTCAGCGCCAGCACCGGAACCCGGTCCTGGGTGCTGGTCGTCCACCACACCGCGCCACCGACACACAGCACCACCAGCAGCATCCCCGCCACCAGATGCGGCAACCGGCGTCGCCGACCGCGGCGCGCAGCCGACTTCGACGGCGACCCCGAGGAATCCAGCCACGACACCGGCCGGGCTTCACCGGCGGCGCTGTCGCCGCGCGGGGAACTGTCAGTACTGGTCACGAGAAATTCCTCCAGGCATAGCTCACCCGCACCACGTATTCACCCGGCCAGCAAATGCCGCCGCGAATACACGGTCAGGAAAAGGAAACAGAAAAACTGCTGATTCAGTTGGGAACGTCGTCCGGGTTATCCGGTGCCCAAGGCTTGAGCTTCGGCGACCCGGAAGGACGCCGCTGCGCTGGTGGTCATGTCCGGGAACGTGCCCGCCGCCCCGGCGCCCGACCACGTGATCCGCCACGACACCGTCGCCACGGCCGGGAACCGCTCGCCCGGCGCACCGGCCGACGAACGATGGTAGGTGTGGCCGCAATCGGGGGACGCCGCCCGCGGATCCCCGTGGGCGGGAAACGGTGTGCCCGGTCCAGCGCAGGACACGGTGCTGCCATCGCCCATTACCCAGGACACCCCGGTCGGGGTCGCGGTCGCGGTGACCGACACCCCGGGCACCGAAGCCGTCGCCGACTGCGGCCGCCACATCGCCCGGTCCAACCACAACCACGTCGGCAGCTGCACCAACTGGGTTCCGGCCGGACTTGAGCCAATCACCGGACTCGGCAACCGCAGCTGCGACCGCGCCTGCTCGGCCAACTCCTCTGGCGAGGGCAGCGGCGCGGCACCTGGTGCCTGACCATCGGGAATCCACACCGGGGCCCGGTAGAGCGCGTCCCGCTGCCCCTGACCGGAACACTGGTAGACATACCACGCGCCGCCCGGCCCTGGACCTTGTGCCAGCACCACATTCTGGGGCCGCGGACGGGCCAGCGACACGAACTGCACCCCACCGGAATCCGAGCGGCGTGGGTGGAAGCGGACCGTCTGCACACCGTTCCCCGGTGGCTGGTAGTTACTGCGCACGTACGAGCAATCGGCTTGGTTCTTGTCACCGCCGACAACCCGGTCGCCAGGCGGCGGAGCGGCTTTGCCCTGTTCGCCTGCCGGCGATTTCGGTCCACCAGGTTTCGGGCCGGGCGCTGGGCCCGGGATGGGAGCGGAGTGGCCGCCGCGACCAGCGCCGAGATCACAGGACGGGTTTCCGGCTTCACCGCACTTGACGTTGCCCCAGCCATCGGCCAAAGCCGAGCTTGCCGCAGCGAGACAAAGGACGATCGCCGCGCCCGCTGTCAGCGCGGTCCTGCTTACCCGGTGCATGATCCGACCTCGTGTACCGCGAAGGTCGTCACTTTCCAAGAGCCATCGACGGCTTTCTTCACCAAGGCCTCGATCTGCCGGCGTCCACTTGGCCCGTCGTTGGCTGGTTGACCATTGTCAGCCCGGTACTTGAGCCAGTTCGTCGAGTCGCCGCAATCGGTGAGCGTGACCGAAGTCGGGTTGTCCAGTGGCTCTACCGAAGCTGGCTTCGGGTTATTGACGGGCAGCCCTTTGGTGACCAGGCCATTGTAGTGATCGGCGTACAAACTTCGGGAAATGGTCTGCAGCGCTTCGCCTGTCGCGTTCTGAGCCAGTTTTGGTGTTTGCCAGTCCGAGGTCGTCGCAGCTTCGGCCATGTCGCTCCACATCCCCAGGTAGGCAGCAGTGGCCTTCTGCTTGGCGATGTCGGCGGGCGAGGCGGCTGTGGTGCTGGGTGCGATTGGCGGTGCCGGCGACGCGGAAGCCGAGGTCGAGCTGTCGTCCGAGCTGCAGGCGCTCAAGCCAAGTCCGGCCGCGGCGGCAAGGCCGGTCAGGGCGAGGCGGGTGCTGCGGTAGTGGGTCATTACGGTCCCCCGTTTCATCGACGATCGCAGATCAGAGCGGGCGGACCGCACCTCCGTGATGCTCCACTGCAGCAGGTTCGCCTCAAGACCGACTTTCGTGGTGATGGCGCTCCGGACAGCAGCTCTCGCGTGAAGTTCACCCGTTGGTTTGAGAGCCGGTCGACCGGAAGATCGGGCGGGCAGGATGGCGTACAAGGTGATCAGACGAGGGGTGGAGGACTTGTGCAGCTGACGGCGAGCAGCTGGTGGTGGAGTTGCGGTGCCGCCGCCGGCCTGGTGCTCGGTGCGGCGGCGAGCGGGCTCACACGCCGGTTCCTGCGACAGGAGCGGAGGCTGGTCGCAGCGTGGTGGTTCGGCGCGGTGCTCACGGCCGCCACCCTCGGCTTGCTGGGCTGGCGAGTGGGAGCACGCGGCGAACTCGCCGTCTACGGGTTCGTGACCGTCCTGGCGGTTCCCCTGGCGGTAATCGACTGGTGCGAACACCGGCTCCCCCGGGCCTTGATGTGGCCTCTGCTTGCCGGCGCCATGGCGGGTTTCGCTGTCCTGTGTTTGGTCCGTCGCGACCCCGCGCCAGGTGTACGAGCGCTTGCCGCACTCGCCGCAGCGGGAGGACTGTTCCTTATTCTCGCCGTGGCCACCAGCGGGGGTATCGGTGCCGGCGACGTCAGCGCCGCCGCCGTGGTCGGGCTGGTGACCGGTTGGATCGGCTGGGCCCAGGTCGCCGGGGCACTGCTGACGGCCTCGTTGCTCGCGCTGGTCATGGTCGCTGCGCCCGGCGTCCGACGCCGTGATGACGACGACGCCGTGGTGGTGCCGTTCGGCCCGTGCCTTCTGGCCGGCACGCTGGTTATGGTGCTGGCGAACGGTTAGAACGCCTGTCGCCGTGTGATGTGACTCCACGGGTGCCTGGCTCATCATCGTTCTTCCCTGCTTCCCTGACAAACCTCGTAGCGGGACTGTCCTACCTGCTGGCTTTGTGCGCTTGAGGGGTTGCCGGGGTGGCGCTTGAGGGGAGGGGCGCCACCCCGGCGGCTTCCGTCGATTTCCCGAGGACACCGACGGAGCGCTTTGCCGCTGAGCGGCTAGTTGGGGTGCGGCGTGACGGGCCAAACTGGGGCGGAGAGCTTGGATTCCCGCCACGCCGCGTCCGGGGCGCTGACCTCCCCGGAGCACCAGAGCAACCGCCGATCAGCAAGTCCCGGGCCAGCGGTGGCAACTCTGGCGAGTCTCGATCACGCTGGGCCGTAATAGCCCGGAATACAGCCGAAGCCCCCGTTCCACCAGGCACCAGTCACCCGCCATCTGATCACCGGCTGGAGATCGGTCGTGCCGGGCCCGACGCAGTAGCGGAAGAGACCACCAAAGATATCCTCGACGTCCAGCATCACAGTGGACCCGGTACCGCCATCGCAGTGCCGATACTTCCCCCAGCCGAGAAAGCCACATCCCTCGCTGACGGTGACAGGACCGCCAGCCGCTGCTTCCCTTGCCATGGCAGCGTTTGCCGTCACACCCGACCCCGCGACCGCGAGCGCTGCGACCACTCCAGCCAAACCGTATCGGACTGCACGGGTCCGCGAAATTCCAATCATATCCTCAGCCCTTAAGAGTAACGGAACAGAATAGTCGAACGACGAGCCTCTGAAATCCACAAGATCGATGAAATCGATCTGCGGCGGGTTGCGTTGTTCTGCTAATCACTATCCACCGTCGCAAGATGAGCGGGAACCCGTCAGGCGAGTACAACGTTGTGCCGATTCTGTGTTGATCTTGTCATGACCCTGTCAAGACGGCAACGGTTTTCATTAAGCATGAAGACTTCTAGAACCTGGAAGACAACGTGCTACCCGGCGCCAAACCAGTGTGAGCCCAGCCAGATCTAGCCTGAGTGAGCTCACACTGAATACCAAATTCATGAACTAGAGAGCGCGTGCCAACCTAGCCGCACCTTAGGCTGACACCATCGCATTCAACCGCGACTAAAAATGCTCTACCGTGCCCACAAAGGAAAGTGCAACACTGTTCCAGCTGGCTCGTTCTTCGCTGCCCACTCAGGTTTTCCGCCCAACGCGGCGCGAGCGCGAATTTCGTGTGCCCGGGAATCACGGAGGCTCTCCAGTATGTCGGCAGCTTTTTCGTAGGCGGCTACGGCCTGCGGACGAAATCCCAGGGCTAGCAGGGCGTCCGCTCGGGCGATCAGTGTGTCGGCGAGGTTCCATCGTTGCCATGGACGCTGCCGAAGGGAGGCCGCGGCATCGAAGTGTGTAAGAGCCGCCCTATGTTCGCCTCTGCGCTGCAGCAGGATGCCGAGGCTGTGGTGCGCGACGCTGTGGATGCCGTCAGAGTCGTGCCTTTGAGCGAGGCTCAGTGCCTCGCGCGCGGTGTCGACGGCTCGCTCGCGATCACCGGCCTCGTGGAAGGCAAGGGCGAGTGCTGCCCGGTTCATGACGACGCCGATGCCGTGGTGAAGTGCCTGGAACCGGTCGTCCGCCGCCAGGAAGTGGGTGATCGCTTCACCGTGCCGTTGACTATCGGCGAGAGCGAGCGCTAAGCCGTGTGCGGTCCATGCCGTGGGCAGCTCGTCGCCGAGTTCGGCGAATAGCTCGAGGGCTTGTGTGAGATGCGAGATGGCTTCAGATGTCCGGCCGAGGTCACGCTCGGCCCAGCCGAGGACTTGCAGGCTTCGAGCAGTGCCTGCAGTGCTTTCCACTGCAGTCGCGGCGTCGAGCCCGTCGTTGGCGGCAATGAGCCAGTCCGTCCAGCTTCGAGTGATGGCGAAGTACGGGAGGAATGCCGTCGGCAGGACCCACAGGAGGTCCTTTGCGAGGTGGCTGCGGGTGTTCTTCGCGATTTGCAGGGCGGTCGCGACCTCGGTCTGACACCAGGACATCGCCTCATCGAAGCTGGGGCTGCCTTGGTCGAAGTCTGCGAGCAGGCTGTCGATCGTCGAGTCACGCCAGTTCGGGATGAGTGAGTTGTTGGCGGAAAGCGCTCGTGCCGTGTACCACCTGAGAACCCGGTCTTGGGCCTTCTCGACGTCGCGGAGGTGTTCCTCGACCAGGGCGCGCTGGTGTGCGTATGCCCGGAGGAGGTAGTCGATGCAGTAGCGGCCGTCCGGCATGGGCGTTACCAGGTGAGCCTGCCGAAGCACGGTGAGAAGTGATTCCGCGAGGTCGGGTTCGATGTCGGCGAGCACTGCAGCGGAGTCCGCGCTGACGGTGTACGCAGGACTTATCCCCAACAGACGGAACAGCCGTGCCGCAGCCGGCGGCAGAGCGAGGTAGGACAGGTCGATCACGCCATGGATGTTGACCGTGGGGTCCGGCGAGGTGAAGAGGTCCAGTCGGTGGCGGTCGGTCGCCAGCTGGGCGGCGATCTTGCCCAGCGTACTGTCGGGACGCTGCTGGAGGTGTTCAGCGACGATCAGGGCCGCCATGGGAAGCCGGCCGCAGCGCCGTACGATCGCTTCGGCGGCAACGGGGTCCGCGTCTAGCCGATGACGGCCAGCACGGCTGGCGAGCAAGGTCAGTGCGTCGGCGGGCGGCAAGGCGGTCAAGTCGATCGACGCGCCGCCGGTCCGCAGCAGCAGGCTGGCTTGGTGCTCGCGGCTGGTAGCGACGACGACGCTGCCGCCGCCGGGCAGCAGCTGCCGCACCTGGCTGTAGTCGGCGATGTTGTCGAGGACCACCACGGCGGGGCGTTCGGCGAGGATCGATCGGAAGCGTGCGGCCCGGACCTCGAGTGCGCCGTTCAGGTCTGCCTGACCGGCGCCCAATGCCTGCAAGAAGCCATCGAGTACCTCCTCCGGCGTCCTGGGTGCACCGGGGCCGAGCCCGCGCATATCGGCGAAGAGGCAGCCGCCGGGAAACCGATCCAGGTTTCGGGTGACCCAGTGCACGGCCAACGCCGTTTTCCCGACCCAGAAGCCTCCTTCGATCACGATCGTGTGGGCACCCCCCTCTGCCCGGCTCGCGAGTGCGGCGTCCATCGTCCGCAGGACGTCTGCGCGTCCGACGAAGCCTGGGACGTCGGCGGGCAACTGCATCGGCTTGCCCCCACCCGCCGAGCCTTCGGAGCGTTGTTGTTCGGCGAGGCGTTCGAGTTGCCCCTTCGCGTCGAGGGCCGTGTCGATCTGGCGCACGACTTCCGGCAGAAGGCGCCGGTGGCCATGGAGCAGCTTGGATAGGTAGCTCGGGCTGTAGCGAGCCTTCGCGGCCACGTCACCCAGGCTCATTCCACGCTCACGGCGCAGCCGGTGCACCGCCTCGGCAAAGCTGTTGATCTGTCGCATCTGCGTCTCCCCATCCGCAGAGCAATCGACCGCGCTAGACGCGAGCCGCTCTTGCCCCGCTGCGCCGGGGCGAGCCCGGACCTGCCTTCTGCACTGGCGCCATTGCGGTCACCATCAACTTCCTCCGACCTTGAGGCTCCACGCCCGCTAGCCCACCTGGGTGGCGAACTTTCTCCTCAGTTGAGGCTTCGTGGAGTCGAGACTATTCTCAGGAGAAAGTTCTTTTCAACTGACGAGAAAGTGATCACCCGATTGGGTGTCTCATCAGTGAAGACACGGCGGCTGTCATGGAGGCCTGGGGTGGCAGGGCAAGCGACGCGAACGCTCGCCGCGAAGCTGAACAACCTCTTCGCGACGAAGAAGCGACCGGACGGCAAGGAGTACAGCAACGAGCAGGTCGCCGAATTCATTGTCGCTGGCGGATACGCCAGGACGGCATCTCAGAGCTACATCTGGGGACTCCGTAACGGCACGAAGACCAATCCGACGAAGAGCTACCTGGAAGGGCTAGCCGCCTTCTTCGAGGTCCCGGTCGCGTACTTCTTCGATGACGACAACGAGCTGGTGCGGCAAGTCGACCAGCAGCTGGAAGCGCTGAAGGCGGAGCGCGCCAGGATGGCCAGCCTTTCCGGTGACGAGGAGATTCAGCTGCTGGCGATGCGCGCCGGCCAGCTGTCACCCGAACGCCTGAAGCTGGTGAAGGACATGCTCGAACTCGTCTACCAGCAAGAGCAAGCCGAGAGGCCCCCGCCACCCGATGGAGGGCTTCCAGGCGTCTAGAACGGACTGGCTATAGCGATTTCTGCGATGCTGCCTGAAGTCGCTGCTGCGAAGGGAGGTGCGGGTGTCTGAACGGCGCATACGCCGACAATGCCGTGAGATGCTGAGCAAGCTCGATATTCGCCCACCCCTGGACGTGACCGAGCTATGCCGTCAGATGGGCGAGATCCGCGGCAAACCGATCCGCCTGATCGCCTACCCCATCCCCGTCCCCGGCCCTTTCGGCATGTGGATCTCCACCCGAGAAGCGGATTACATCCTCTTCCAGAAGGAAACGTCCAAACTGCACCAGGACCACATCGTCCTGCACGAACTCGGCCACATCCTCGGCGGCCATCAGGGTGCTCTCGACAGCGACGTCCTTCCCGACGGGCTCACAACGCCAGGAACACGATCGCTGAGCGAGCAGTACCCGGATATCGGCGATGACGCGGTGAAACGGGCGCTTCGGAGAACTGCCTACGACACCGACCACGAGCGGGAGGCCGAAGCAGTCGCGACGATCATCCTCGAATGGGCGTCCATCCTGAACATCGCGGCCCCGCGGCCCTCTGACGGCGCCGCGCGCGGCATGGACACCGCTCTCGGCGCCCGGATCGGCTGGCTATGAGCTGGCTCATCAGCGCCGCACTGATCAGCTGCCTCCTCGGCGGTCTCATCTGGAAGGGCTACCAGCTCAGCAGGCAACCCTGGAACCTCCCCCTACAAGGCATCGTCGGCTTCCTCGCCTTCGCGCTCATCGGGCGCATCCTGCGTGACGTCGTCGGCGACGCGTCGCTCGTGCGCGGGGGTCCAGTGTGGTCCGCCGTCGCATGGCACGCTCCCACGTCGGCCGCCGTTCTCTCCCTGCTGTTCTTCTTCGATGCGGCGACGCTGCCTCGACAGGTGGCCAAACGCCGCACCCGCCGCAACGTGCTGGTCCTCCTCGCCGCCGAAGTCGTCATGATCGGTGCCGCCATCCTGGCGCCGGCGCCGATGTCCATCCCGTACATGTCGGTCATCTACTTCGCCGCGAACGCATTCATGGGCTGCGCGCTGGCCGCCTGTGCAATCTCAGCATTGCGCTACGCGCGCCAGGCCGAGCGGCGACTGGCCCTGGGACTCCGCGTCGCGGCTGTCGGCTTCGCACTGACAGCCGTAACCAGCGGAATATTCGCCGCGATCGACGTGGAGTACTGGTTCACCGGAACCCTGTTCATGAACATCATCGGCGTGAACGGGACGCTGTCGTTCACCGGCATCGTCGCGATCGTGGCCGGCCTTCTCTATCCGGCGGCCCGCATGCGACTGACCGCCATACGTATCTGGTGGCGGCAACGTCAGGCCTACCATGCACTTGGGCCATTGTGGACAGCTCTACACCACGCGTTCCCTGAAGACGAATTTCTCCGAGCCTCCACCACGCCATGGGACTCCCTCCGCGTATGGGACGTACACCGGCGCTACTACCGACGCATGATCGAATGCCGAGACGGACTCGTCCGAATCAGCCCACGCGTAGCGAAACTCCGCGAAGACCATCCAGCCGACACGCCTCTGTCAGACCTCATCGCCGAAGCGCTCCAGGGCTCCCCTGACGACCACGGCGACCATCAGCGGGCCGTCCCTCTCGCAATCCCGTATACCAACTCAGCGCACGACGAGGTCGACGAACTCATAGCGCTCTCACGTGCCTTTGCTGCCACACGTTCAGCTACTTCAGGGAGGGCCGCGTGACCCATCACGCGATCATCGTCGGCGGCGGCATCGCGGGGTCCGCAACTGCCCTAGCTCTGCGCAAAGCCGGCATCACAGCCGAACTCTACGAAGCTCGGCACGACGGAGGCGACTACGGCGGAGCCGCACTACGCCTTCCACGCAACGGTCTCAACGCCCTGCGCGCCATCGACGCACACGACATCGTCACCGACATCTCCTACCCAGTCGCCAACACCGAACTCAGCTCAGGTACCGGCCGACACCTCGGCACGGTCTCCTTCACCGGCAACGGACCCAACGACGTCCCCCGCACGATGCCCCGTGCCCGCCTCGCCCGCGTCTTGCGCACTGCGGCCGCCGATCGCGGAGCGGCCGTCACCATGAATAAGCGCCTGATAGCCGCGACTTGCCACTCCGGCAGCGTTCTAGCGACCTTCGACGACGGATCCACAGCCGAAGGCACCGTGCTCATCGGCGCAGACGGACTCAACTCCACAACCCGCCGGCTGACCTTTCCCTCCGCGCCAGAACCCCGCTACGCCGGAACCCACCTCGTCTACGGCTACGCCCCCGCGAGCACCGCAGCTCCTCCGTCGCCGGACGCCTTTCACATCTACTGGGGGCGGAAGGCGACGTTTGGCTATACGACCGCCGGCGGCGACATCTACTGGTATGCCAATATCGCCTCGCCAGAGCCACTATCCGCGAAGGAACCGCGCGACACCGAAACCTGGCGCAAACGCCTCGTGAAGCTGTTTCGGCGCGACCGTACGCCGGCCGTGGACATCATCCGAGCCGCGACCGTCATCCTGCCCTCCAACACACGCACCCTCGACACCATGCCGACATGGTGCACAGACCAGGTCATCCTCATCGGCGACGCCGCCCACGCCGTCCCACCAGCTACAGAGCAAGGCGCCGCGTTAGCCCTCGAAGATGCAGTTGTTCTAGCCCAACAACTTCGCAGCAACGAAGAGGCAGCGGCGGCACTCGAAGCCTTCGAAGCCTTGCGGCGCGAAAGAGTCATGCGAGCTGGGGCAAGCCGTCGCAGCCGCACGGCGCACCGCCGCGGCACGCCGCGGTGGATCGAACAGCGAGGCCGCGATCGCAGAATCGCCCAAGCAGCTCGAAGCGGTGCCATGGATCCACCGGCGTGGTTACACGAGCACCAAATCGTTTGGGACTAAGCAGTTTTTCAGCCACTACTACCTGTTCAACTTCTATTGCTGCGACCCTACGGGGTTCGACCGAACTCGGCGTAATACGTCGAACCGTCAAGAAGTGCTCGATGCGCCAGGCTAACTCGCCGAGCCATTGATGGGCGAAGGTGTTGTTTGGCAGCGTCAACGTGGAGGAACTCAAGGCGACTGACCTCGTTGGCCGCCGGTCGAATCGCCTCGATCTGTTCGACACTGAGGACGCCGCCGTCAAAGATGAACTGGACACTGTCACGCCACACACCATGAGTCGGCATCCAGTCGATGAGTAGCAGCCGGCCAATCTGCAAGTCGACCCCAAGTTCCTCTCGAACCTCGCGGTAGCAAGCGGCTAGCGGCGATTCTTCGTCCTCGGTCAAGCCTCCCGGTATGTCCAGAAACGGCTTGTAGGTCGGTGATATAAAGAGGATCCGACCTGACTCGTCACGGATGAGCACACCTGCTGCAACGTTCTTTCGCGGCAGCCGTTCGGCAACTCCCACGTTGAACTCGGGCTCTGGATCGCCCTCGTCCTTCAAGTCGTGCTGGAAGACTGTGCGATCACCGCAGTGGTTGGGCTGCTCATGCGTCAAGGTGCCTCACTTGGTAGGAGCGTGGCCACCGTCTCTGTCAACTCGCGTACAGGCCGCAGCTGCCGGTGCCCTTCAAGCTGGCTGAGCAGGTCGCGGACGATGTGATGCGAGCGCTTCGAGTTGGCGGCCGCAGCGGCTTTGGCCGCCATCGTGCCATAGTGAACACATCGCTCCACATCCTGCTCGAGCAGGGCAGCCTTGGCGCGTTGCCCAGCCGCGAAAACCTCGCGACGCACCTGCCCCTGGGCCCTGTCCGCCAGGAGCTGCAGGTACGGTTCCGCCGCGCGGACATCTCCTAGATCGAGCCATGCCGAGCTGGCGAAGCTCGCGAACACCGCGTCATCCCAGTGTGCCATCCAGTAGGGCGTCTCATCTGCCGAACCGTGATGGTCGTACGACTTCTCACCTCGGCGTAAGGCCTCAGTGCTACCCCTGTGATCGCCAAGGGCCGCGGATGCAGTTGCTTCGAGCATGGCTGCTTCGGTCTTCACTGCCGCGACGGAGCCGGACGAAGCAGTCTCCTGTGCAGCCCGAGCTAGCGCCAACGCCTGGTCAGGTCGATCAAGGTACAACGCCTGATGGCTCATGGTGGCGAAAACGAACGATCCGTACGCAGGGTTACCCGCTTCTTTGGCAAGCCGGAGAGAGTGGACAAAATAGTGCTGCGCGAGACGATGAAACTGAGAATCATAAGCCATGTATCCGATAACCTCGGCCAATACCGCCGAAGCCTGAAATAGCTCACGACGCACCGAATCAGATGCAGGCCTCCGAAGGGTCGGCAATACACGGCTCGTCAGATACTTCACAGCTAGCCCGCGGCAGTAGTCTCCACCAAACTGGCGATCGAGGCGATCAAGCGCAGTAGTCGTCGCTTTAATCTCGTCGATGTCGCGCACACTTGTCGGGGCTCCGGTCGTCGGCACATCGAAATACTCCACACCGAAACGCCAAGCACGGACCGCCTGCGCTGGCAGTCGCCCCTCAAAGACACGCATACCGGGCTTCGTGTCCGCCCCGTTGTCAACGAGAGCCACTGCTTCCAAGGCACTTAACGCATCATCAAGCGACGGGGCATAGCGGGGCGACGTCGTCAGCTCTAATGACGGAGCCTGCCGGGACGGCGAGAGCAAGACCTCCAACTCGGCCAGGCCCACTTTGAGCACCTGAGCAATGCGCGGCCGCCGGTACGGCTGCGGAGTCAACTCGCCCCGTTCCCAACGCCCGACGGTAGAGAACTCCACCCCGACCGCTCTACCGAAGCTCTGTTGGGTGTAGCCCATCTGCTCGCGCCGGTCAGCGAAGGCAACTCGCCGGTCCCCCATGAACATCACCTCACCCGTCGGTCACCGTCACAATAGCCAGCTATCCGTCAAGTCTGATCACCCACTCGACGAGCTGCACCCATTCGGACTACGAACCCGCAATGAGGTGTTTGTGCAGGTCAGACCTAGTGGCGCCTCATAGCCGCCTCATTGTCGCCTTATAGCCGCTCTGGCTGCCGCTTGATCACCGAGCGTTTACTAGCTTCCCTGCAATCCGGAAGGCCGCGCGGGGTGGACGCGCGGCGTCTGCGGATGTGGAATGTCTCGCTTTCCGACCAACCGCAGGCGTACCCACAGCGGCCTGTCTGACGACCCGGAATCGGTCGCAGGCGTGCGTATAGCGCTGGCGTCCACCCGCCGTTATGGAGGAGTCGTTCCATGCCCCACCCGCTCGATGCCGTCACTACGGCTCAGCTTCACACCGTCAGCGGCGTCGACTATGCCGACGTGTTCACCGCCGCTGCCGCGTGGTTCGCCGCGCCAGCCCAAGCCGATGTGGCGATTTGGAGCCTTGAGCTCGACCAGCAAGGTCGGCTATACATCGAGTCCGACGAACGTCTCTATCTCGAAATCTACTTTCAGCGCTTTGACAAACCGCACCTCCTACGGGGGGAGAGTTGAGCTGGGCGGCCAGCGCGCCGGCGCTGGTTTCCTGTCCGCCAGGCACGGCGGTGCTCCGGACTTCGGGCAGGTCAGCGTGGGCAACGATCTATGAACGCCGCATCGCCGCCACATAACCGCTCTGGACAGGGGCCTGTGCAGACGTTTAGCTAATTGGCGCCTGCGGACCGCTGCTACACCGGGCCATGGACCGGCTGGACACCGTGAGGCTTACGAGAACGCTTTGACAACCTGCGCGGACGCAATCCAACGCAATAAAACAAATAGGGACTCGCTGACTATTGGAGTAATTATGCTCTTCCAGCGATTCGTGGCGCCACGCGCGTCACGATACCCAAAGACTCAGCTCGCTGTGCCGTGTTTGTTCGTGCAGCCGGTGTGTCGACGGGAATGGAGTAGGGACACCGCGCGAGGTGGTGGCCGCATGACGAACACCGGACCCTGGTCCATCGCGTGCCGTGACGTGAACGGCCGTGAAGGGACGCTGCGTGTTGCCGTGCGCGACTCGGAAGTCGTGGTCGTGGCTCCCCCAGGAGAGAGCTCGATCCTCGACTACGGGGCCGCCGCGAAGTTTCGCTCTGCCGTTATGAAAGCCGCCGAGGTGGCGGCCACACCCGTGCCGACCACATCTGGCGCCGTCACGACCACGGACACGGCGAGCACGGCGGAGCAGAACCTCGGCGGTCTTCCCCCAGCCGCCGTGGAGCGCCCTGCTCTGTCGCCATGTCGCGGCGGGACCACGACCCCGATATCTGGTCCCGCCGCGATCCCCGCCTCCAGGGGTGAGGACGCATGATCCCCTTGAGCATCACGGCGAGCGCCGCGCTGACGTTTATCTGTTGCCTGCTGCGTATGGCGTGGCGGCGACGGCAGCAAGCCGAGTCCGTCTACGCAGGTTCGCACCGCCGCGCGCCGCACCAGCCTCCCAACCGAGTCCTGCGGTACGCGATTGCGACCGCCGGGACTCACGGCCTCGGCTTGATCAGGAAGGCCGAAGGCCCATGAGGCGGCCATGTCACACCGTGCCCGCCGCCGCCTTGCTTCGTCGGCTGGGTTGGCAGCACCGCAGGGTCGACTGCCGCGACGGTGACGGCCAGCGGTCCGCGCTGCACCTACGGCGGCGTACTTCCGCGGACGTCGAGATCGAGCTGCCGGGCGGGCGACTCGCCCGGTTGACCAACGTCGAGGCCGGGCAGCTCCGTGCGGCATTGCGCGACGTCCTGCTGGCGGATCAACCGTCGCACCGAGCGGGGGCCGTCTAGCCAGATCTTGCGGGCCAGGTCGGCTATCCCGAGGTGCCTTATCGGCTGAGCACGTCCGCGACACCGACTGCGGCCGGGCGGGAGTGGTTACTCGACGCCTCCCGTCCGGCCGCGCCCAACGCCCAACTCTCTCGAGGAGGAACGAATCATGACCACCGTCATCGACGCCCCACCCGCCCAGACCGAACAGCAACCCGGCCAACGTGTGCGGAATTACCGCGACGTATTCGCGTGGCCAACTACCATCGACAGCGCCTCCGGCGACGTCTACCTCCAGCTCGGCACCACCGTCGACGCGCTCATCATGCGAGCCGGAGCTGGCGCGGAGGTCAACAACTTCCTGGCGCGGCACATGTTGCGTGTGCCCATCATCGTGGTTCCAGGTGATCCCAATGACTGGATTTTCCTTACCCAGCCGCGCACGACCATGCGCATGTCGTCGTGGGGTGATCTGGTGCGCACTCAGATCGGCTGGAAACGGCACGGCGACACTGTTCTGCTTCCGGCGTCGGACAACGTGAAGGAGGGCGTCCGGTGGCTTGAGCGGCCACAGCCGCACATGACCCTTCCGCCGTGGACAACAGTCGCCGACGCTGCCCGCCGGGCGTCCTCACCGTGCGGGACGTGGTGATCGTGCCGATCGGCTCGCCTGCTCACCGGCACCCGAGGCACGCCATTGTGATCGCCTCCGGAGGTCTGGACTCCACTGTGCTGGCGTACTGGCTGGCCGCGCGCGGGGCCGAGCTGACCCTGTTGTCCTTTGACTACGGTCAACGGCACCGGGTCGAACTGGAGCACGCGACTGAGATCGCGCGGTTGCTTGACTGTCCACATGAGATCGTTGACCTGGCGATGCTTGGCCGGCTGCTGGCCGGGTCCGCCCTGACCGACGCCGACGTGCCGGTGCCAGACGGCCACTACACCGACGAGTCGATGCGGGCGACAATCGTCCCGAACCGCAACGCGATCATGCTCGACATTGCGGTCTCGCTAGCCGTTGTCCGCAACGCCGACGTGGTCGCGTTCGGCGCACACGCCGGTGACCACGCCGTCTACCCGGACTGCCGCCCCGAGTTCGTCAAGCGGTACGCCTGGTCCGCCCGCGTCGCCAACGACGGACTTCTGGACGACGATTTCGAGATCCTCGCCCCGTTTATCACCCAAAGCAAGACCGACATCGTCCGTATCGGCGCGGCATTCCGCGTGCCGTTCGAGAAAACGTGGTCGTGTTACCGGGGCGGAACGACGCACTGCGGCAAGTGCGGGACCTGCACCGAACGCAAGGAAGCGTTCCAGCAGAACGGCATCCCCGACCCCACCAACTACGGCAGCGCGTGAGGAGATGACGACGATGGCGGACGCGGAGTTCGGATCACCGGCAGGGCCTGGGCGGGGCCGTCGTTCCCAGCGCCACAGCTCACGCGTGTCGGGTAGCGAGCCGGTACAGCGTGGCGAGGGGATCGTTCCTGCCGCCCAAGCACCCAGCACGGTAGCGCACCCGGACGCACTCGCGCCAGCGTCCCCGGCCGCCGGGCCGCAGTCGCACTCGTTGATGCCGCTGCTGTCCGAGCCGCGTCTGCGCCGCGCGTTGCGCCAGTGCGGCAGGCGGGCCTCCACCCCCGGTGCCGACGGCATGACCTGGGGGCGGCTACGCAGCGAGGCCCACGTGATGCTGCCGCAACTGGCCCTCGAACTCGCCGAGGGCACCTGGCGACCCGGACCTGTCCGGGAGGTCCAGCTGCCCACCTATACCGGCAAACAGATGCACACCTTCATCCCCACCGTGCGAGACCGTCTGGTGCACCGCGCGCTGCGCACCGCACTGGAGCCGGTGCTGGAAGCGAGCGCCTTCCACGACTGGGTCTCGGGATTCCGCCCACGCCGAAATCGCATAACCTCGTTGCGGCAGGCCGCAGTGCATCATCAGGCAGGCTTCCGTTGGATCGCCGATCTCGATGTCGCGTCGGTGTCCGAAGGCGCGACGCTCGACGAGGTCATCGACTGGCACGCCGAGCACATCCACGACGGCACCTTCCTGGCCCGCTTGCGTACGGCGCTCGCCGCGATGCCGAGCCCGATCGCGGCAGGCTCCGGCCTGGCACCCCTGCTGATCAACCTTCGATTGTCCCAAGTGGACACCCGACTCCCGCAGCTTCGGGTCGTCCGCTTCGCCGACAACTATGCCGCCTTTGCCCCGACCCGCGAGGAAGCGCACGGGGCCTTCGACACCATCAGCGACGCGCTCCTGCGGCTTCGGCTACGTCCCAACGAGCGCAAGAGCCGCATCCGGAACGACGCCAACGTCGAAGACCTGTTCCTGATCGGCGGCTGAGGCATGCACCTGGAATGGATCAAGATCGCCGGCGGAGTCTGCGCGTACGGGGATGCCGGGCGTGCCGTCAAGGTCCCGACCCTGTTGTGGACGCGCACCCCGATCGCCTGCGGACACCTGCCGAGCGACCGCCCTGGTCTGGGGCCGCGGTACCCGGTCACAGAGATCAGCCACGCCGAGGCGACCCAGATCGCCGGTCGTCTGGGCGGCCGGTTGCCGCGCTCGGCGGAGTGGGAATGGATGGCTGCAGGTCCCAGCCGCCGTCGCTGGCCGTGGGGCGCCAGCCCTTGGCAGCCGGCGTTCGCGAACCTCCGTGATTCCCTGCACGACACGGTCACCCCGGTCGACACGCATCTCGCCGGAGCCACACCCGAGGGCATGCTCGATGTCGCGGGCAACGTGTGGGAGTGGACCGCCAGCACCTCGATGAGTGAGGGAGCCGTCATCCGGGGCGGTTCTTATGCCTCGCCACCGTTGTACGCGCAATGCACGTTCCTCAACGCCGCTCCCGCGGAATTGCGCTCGCGTGGCATCGGCATGCGGGTGGTGCGCGAGCTATGACTCTCCGGCCGCCCGCCACTCGCGTCCTCGCACCCGACCAAGGGTTGATCATCCTCAACTGCTCACGGCGGAAGCTTGTTACCGCCGCACCGGTCGAGGCGCTCGACCTCTATCAGGGCGGATGCGTCCCGAGCGCGCGAGAACATTTCGCCGCGGATCCCGCTCGCCGAGCTCGGATCCGGATCCTGTCCGGCGCCTTCGGCCTGCTGCGACCTGAGACACTGATCAGCACCTACGACCACCGGCTCACGACGCGGGCCGCGGCCGCGCGCCTGCACGAGCGGACGGTCGCCGCGCAACTGGACACCGAGCTCGCCGACGCACCGTCGCTGCGGCACGTGCTGATCCTGGTCGAGCCTCTGTATCTGCACGCTCTACAACGTGTGTTCGACCATCCCGCCCGATTCGGGCAGATCACGATCATCCCGGATCCGAGGGCATGGCGCGACGCACTGCCCCACCTCCGGGACTGGGGGTGGGCGTGACCACGCTGCACCAGGAATTACTGCACCGGAACAACTTTCACACCAGCAGCACCCGAAGCTGGGAAGCCGTGTCCGGAATCGGCTGGCACGAGCCCACGCCGTCAGGCCTTCCGCTGGCCGCCGTGCGCACCCTCTCGGTCGTCATCCCGGCCCACAACGTCGGCTACTGCCTTGCCTCCGTGCTTGACGCCTTGGAAGGCCAGCACCACCGGTACAAGTTCGAGGTCATCGTCGTCGACGACGCCAGCACCGACACCACCGCCGCCATCGCCGCCGTGCACCCGATCGTCACCACCGTCCTGCGGATCCCTGAACGCGCGGGCGCGGCCACCGCGCGCAACCTCGGCACAGCGCTCGCCCGCGGGCAAACCGTCCTCTACCTCGACGGCGACATGGTCCTGCCCCCGCACGTGATCACCGACATCGCCGCCCGCGCAACCGACACCACGGTGCTCGTCGGGTTCCGCCACAACCTCCCCTACGACCTGCACCAGGGCGGGCGCGGAGTGCTGGACGATCACCCGGACCTCGCCGCCGACCACCGAGTCGTCTGGCGGCCACCAATCGGCCGCCCGCTGCTCTACACCGGCATCACCCTGGATGAGCGCTTCGACGGCCGCCCGCTGGACGACACCCATGACTTCCTCGACCTCGGCTACGGCCGGCGCTATGTCGACTGGGACCTCCCCCGCATGGTCGTCACCGCCCTGGTCGCCGTTCCCCGCACCGCCGTCCTCAACGTCGGAGGCTTCGACCCCGAGTTCGGGCGAATCGGCTGGGGAATGGAAGACACCCACCTTGGCGCGTGCCTGATCGCGTCGGGATTGCTGGTCATCCCGCTCCGGCAAGCCGTCGGGTTCCACCTCGATCCCCCGGACGCCGACCAGCAATGGCAACGCAAACTCGCCAGCTGGCCCGGCACTCTCGCCCATTACTGGGACCTCATGCGGCGCCCCGCCCCCACCGGCCGCTCCCGTTCATTCACCGCCGAAATGACCGAGCTACTGCGCTACTGCGAGGTACTGCGATGACACCACCTACGCCAGCGACGACCACCAACATCGAACGCCGCCACGACACCGACCAGCAAGAAAGGGCTGCGCGATGATCGACCCTTTCTCCCTCGCGGTGGGCGCTGGCCTTTTCGGCGCCGGGCTTCTGGCGGGCAAGCTGACCCGCCGCCAAACAGGTGCAGGCACGACTCCGAAACCGGTCTGTGGCTGTTCGCATGGGCTGGAACAGCACGACCCCGACACCAAAGAGTGCCACGGCCAGGTACTGCACAGGGACTGGATCGGCAACCAGTGGGTGCCCTGTACTTGCCGCCAGTACGTCGGCCCGAAGCCGTTCGAGGAACTCTTTGTCTCGCCGATGCGGCCCCCGCAGGACACAGCATGACGGCACCACGCACGACCACGACACGTACCTTTGCGGCGCGAACACAGGGCAACGAGAGCGTCATCCATGATCCGCTCACCGGACTGACCCACCGCGCCAGCACCGCCCTCGGCTCCGGACGCGTCCGGTTGTCCGGCACTGACGTCGGTTCCTGGCCTGAAATCCACCCGTCGGCCGTGCACGCGGACGTGCCGATCAGCGTCTGCTGGTCGCCCCTGGTGCGCTGCAACCTGGCCTGTCCGTACTGCCTGGACGACAAATCCGTCCTCGAACTGGGCCGGGCCGAGCGCTACCGCGTCGCGAACCTGCTCGCCGACTCCGCGGTCCTGGGAGTGGACATCTCCGGCGGCGAACCGCTGCTGCTGCGCGATTTGCCCGAATTGATCGACGTGCTCGTGGCGGGCAGGTGCGCGGTCAGCGTGACCACCAACGGAACACACCTGGCCCGCCGCGCCGAAGTCCTGGCCGCCCGCGTGGACGCCGTACGGGTAAGCCTGGACGGCCCGGACGCCGAACGCCACGACCGGTGGCGCGGTGCAGGCAGTTTCGATCAGGCCATCGCCGGAATCCGGGCGGCGATCGCCCAGGGAATCCCGACACAGATTCAGGCCGTGATCCTGCGCTCTACGGCCCGGGGCAGCATCCGAGCGATGGTCGGCCTGGCCGCGTCCCTGGGAGTGAGCGGAGTGACCTTCCTGCAGATGCTCCCCATCGGCGAAGGCGCCGCGATGGCCGACGACGAGCAGCTGACAGATGACGAAGCTCTCGCTCTCCTCGCCGAACTGAGCTCCACCGCGGACGTACCCGTGCGACTGCGTACTCGCGAGGCGGCCGGAGGCTTCACGGTGATCCGCGCCGACGGCCAGATCTGGCGCAACCAGCCCGGCGCGCACGCCATCAGCTCCCTTCACCCCCTGCGCACGACCAGCGACCTCGCACTGACCGCACGCGACGGCTCAGCGTGAACAGCTCCGCGGACGACGTCGAAATCCGGCCCAGCTCCCAAGCACGCTCCGCATTACGGAGGACAGACCATGAACACGCCGACGAGTGATCAGTTCGACCAGTTCGCGCGCGCTCTGGGCGAATTGCTGCGTTCCGCGCGGAGAGAACGCGGCTGGACCCGCAAACAGATGCGTGCCGCGATGTGCGCGGGCGACGATGAACTTTCCTTGCAAACGCTCGCCAGCTATGAACTCGGGACGCGCCGGATATCCGTCGAGCGGCTGGTCGAAGTGTGCGCTGTGCTGAAAAAGCAACCAGACGAGCTACTGCGCCGCGCGACGACCCTCGCGTTCAGCGGTCACTACGGCACTCGCATCAAGGTCGACCTCCTTGGCCTCGCACACACCACCGATCCCAGGCTGCGGCCTCTCCGACGCTGGGCACAGGTCCGTGCCCAGCAATCCCCGGCGGAACGAATCCTGGTCGAAGAGCTCGACGCCACCGCGTTGTCTGCGATGGCCGGCATCGCCGGAACCACCGAATACGACCTCGTACAAGCCCTGCAAGAACTCCCTACCGCCCACGACACAGGCATCCACCTCGCTGACGCGATATCCCCCGCCCTGTAAGGAATAGACCCGCGAATGACCACAGCACAACGCGACTTCGATCACCACCAGATCTGGCGCGTGACACCAGAAGCTCTCCACCACGCCGCCAGCCTTCTGACTGACGCGGTCCTGCGTGATCACTCGTCGGTCGAGCGCGTCATCGGCATCGCCAACGGCGGTGTCCCGCCCGCCCACCTCATCGCCTCCACACTTCGGCTGAACGCCCGCATCGTCCGCGCCCGCCACAACACCAGCGACGACGCCTACCAGCAGGCCACCGGCACCGTGTCCCTCGATCTCGCCCCACTGACCCGCGGCCTCAACGGTCAAAGGCTCAGGGGCCGCGTGCTCGTGGTGGACGACATCTGTGGCAGCGGTGCCACCCTTCGCCGCGTCCACGACGACCTCACCCCCTTACTTGGCCCGGACGCCCAGATCCTGACCGCGGTCCTCTGCCTCAACACCGGGGCGACCACGCTGCCCGACTACTCGATCTGGACCGTCTCCGACTGGGTCGTCTTTCCCTGGGAAAAGCCACCCGCCGACCACGCCACCACAACGCTGCCGCCGCCGAAGAAGGTCCTCCGCCATGTCTAGCGTGCCCCCGCTGACCGTCGCGTTCGTCCTGGCCTCCTACACCCCGAACGCGCCGGCCGGGATCGAACGCGCCACCGCCGCCCTCGCACACGGCCTGCGCCAACTCGGCCACCGCAGCCTCATCCTGACCGCCGCCCCGGTCGCCACTCCGGATGACACCGTGATGCGCGTGGGATCGGTGGGCGTCACCTTCCCCTGCGACGACGACGAATTGCGGGACGCGATCAGCACCCACGGACAGGACGCCCTGCTCGCCGCCGAACTACGCGAGGTGTACCGCGAGCAGCAGGTCGATGTCGCCGTCTACACCGACGGCTTATGGGGCCTCGGCAGAGCCGCACCGATCAGCCAGGCGCGCTCGGTGCTGGCCATGCACGTCGTCGGGCATCACCAGGACCTCGAGCCCGCACTGGACCGTGCGGACCTGGTCATCGCACCGTCCCAGACGGTGCTCGACCAGGCGCACGATCGCGGCTACGACACCGACGGCTGGCAGGTCGTGCCCAACGCCCTGCTGCACGACCCGGCACCACCACCCGACTCGCGACGCGAGGCGCTCCGACGGCATGGCCCCATCCGGATCCTCGCCCGGCTCGGACCGGAGAAGAACGTCCGGGCCTTGCTGGACGCCGGACGCCTGGTCGACCGCACGGTCGAGGTGATCGTCGGCGAGGCCGGGTTCGAGGCCACCGCCGGCGGTCAGGCGGCCGAACTGGACCAGTGCCGCTACTCGGCGGCCCACCTCACACTCGCCACCGTCCACAGCGGCGGCCTCGACTGGGACCAGGTGCCGCCCTGGCTCGCGCAGGCCTCGGTGGTGATCGTGCCCTCGCTGCGCGAGACCTTCGGGCTGGTCGCACTCGAGGCCATGAGCGTCGGCACCCCGGTCGTCGCGTTCGACGTGGGCAACCTGCCCGCCCTGGTCGGCACCGGTCACGACGCGGGCGGAGTGATCGTCCCCCGATCGTGGGCCGAGCACGGCCTTTGGCGCGCCGCCGAACAGCTCCTCGCAGATCCAGTACGCTACGCACACCTATCCAGGGCTGCGTACTACCGCTCACGGGACTATCTGCCCACCACAGTCGCCGAGACATTCGTAAAGGCGGTGCGGTGATGCCTGCTGGCGTCCCTTTGCTCCTAGTAGACGGTCACAACCTGCTCTGGCGCGCGGCGTTCGGGTTTCCCGCCGCGATCCTCTCCCGCGACAAGACCCGCGATCTCACGGCCGAGTTCGGGTTCTTCGCCCTGCTCCGCGTCGCGATCCGTGAGGAGATGCCGGAACCACCGGAGGTCCTCGTCGTGTTCGACGGCGAGCACGGCACTGCCGACCGCAAGGACAGCGACGCCGACTACAAAGCCAACCGTGTCATCGACGAGGCTGCCCTCAAACCCCTGCGCGCGATCCCGCACGTTCAGCGGGCCCTGACCGGCTATGGCATCCACTGGATCGAGATCGACACCGCCGAAGCCGACGACGTCATCGCCACCCTCGTCGCCACCACCCGCGAACGCGAACCCGGCCGCCGGGTCTGGATCATGTCCGGCGACCGCGACTTCTACCAACTCGTCGACGAGCACGTCCGCGCGCTCAACACCGTCATGAAACGCGGCCGACGGCACATCGGCCCCGCCGAGGTCACCGAACGCTACAACGTCACTCCCGGACAGTGGCCCGACTTCTGCGCCCTCAAAGGCGATCCCGCGGACAACATCCCTGGTGTGAAAGGGATTGGGGAAGGCACGGCGGCCACGCTCCTGGCAGGCGGGCTGCACCTCGACCAGCTCCCGGACTCCGGACGACTGGCCGGCGCGAGGAACGCCAAGGTCGCGGAGACCTGGGACCAAGTACTCGCCTGGCGCGAGCTCATCCGGATGCGCACCGACCTCACGCTCCCACACCACCCGACCGGCGATCCCACGCGAGAGCTGCCCAAGCCCGCCGACGTCATCGAGAAGCTCGGACTCTGGTGAGCGGCGTGCCGTTCACCACGCCAGCGTCCGTGCTGACCGTGATGGCCCACCCCGACGACGCCGAGCTCTGGGCCGGCGGAACCCTCGCACGCTGCTCCGCCTCCGGGGCCGCCGTCACCATCGCCGTCCCGCGCCACGCCGAACCAGGACGGGACACCGAAGCCGCGACAGGCGCGACGATCCTGGGGGCCACGCTGTACCAGTACGACCAGCTCACCGTGACGATCCTGCGCGAACTGCTGCTCGCCGTCCGGCCCGAGGTGGTCATCACCCACCCGCTTCGCGACGTCCACCCCGACCACCGCGCGGTCGCCGACACACTCGTCGCGGCCCTGCCCGACGTCGTCATCGCCACTGGGCATCCGCACCGGGTCTACACCGCCGACTCCTACAACAGCATCACCCTCGACGGCCCAATTCCCGCGCACACGATCATCGACATCACCGATACCTACGAACAAAAGCAGCGTGCCCTCGCTGCGCACGCCTCCCAGCCGATCACCGACCACTTCGGGCCGATGGCCGAGACACTCGCACGCCTATGGGGAAGCCGGATCGGCGTTAACCATGCGGAGAACTTCGTGCCGCTGCCCGTACTCGGACGCCTCCCCACCGCGCCCGCCATGTGATCGACCGAACCACATCGTGCAGCGAGCCACCTCATCTGCCCAAATCGGACGCGACCGCGCTGCGCAGAGCGGAGACGACGTACGACCAGTCGGAGGTGGCCAGGCCGTCCTCGGCGCGGGTGGTGATCGTGTCCGGGGCGAGCAGCGTCACACCGGCCTTCGTCAGTCGAGAGGCGCTGTCCGCGTACGCGAGGTGCCGACGAAGGACGGTGTCAGCGACTTCCTAGCCCAGCTCCCGCATGAACACGGCCGAGAAGTCTTCGGCGTCGGCGGCCGTCGTGACAAGGCATGCCAGGTCGGGTACTGGTCGGCGCCGAGAATGAGTTTCAGCGCGGTCAGCTGCTTGCCCTCTTCCTCGGCTTCCAGCGCTTCGAGCGGAACTCCTGCGAACTGGGCGAAGCGAACCGCTTGCCACGCCAAGTCACGGACAGAGCGGCTCCAGCCTGGGCGGGCTGGCCGGTCGCCTCCGACTCTCTGTCGAGTTGCCAACGTAGAAGCTCCTTATGAGGTAACGACCGCAGATCAATGCGGTCAGAGAGAGGTAGTCCGGCATGCGACTGGCGCAGCCGGGGGTAGCCTTGCGCCATATGGACTAGCGCACGGAAAGTAGTGCGAAGGACTTAGATCTCACCCAACTGGATCTAGATCTGACCATTAGCCTGTGTAACTATCAAGTTTGTTATTTGCACACAGCAACAGTGCTCATGCTGCGATCTGGGGAATTCGACTTACTTTATCGACAGTGGCGTCTGACGTTGCGGGTTCTTCTTCTTTAAGCTGGGCCAGTTGCTTTTTCGGGAGGGAAATTAGTGCGAAGAACATCGAGATTAATGCTGCCCATTTTTCTGTCGGCACTCGTCGGGCTAACGTCAGCACCTTTAGCCACCGCCGCAACAGAAAAACCACTGTTCTACATTTTAGAAGAAGACGGGAAAACTCCCGTTTCCGCAGGCGATGGCCACGCGCGCAACGCATTCGGCGGCTCGAAAGATACGCCCGAGCAGCGGTCGCTACGTGACAAGGAACTCGCCTCGAAGTTCTACAATAAGGACGGTTCGGGACTCGTCACCCCTGGCAGTTCGAGCGCCCGCACGCAGGCGATCACTCCAGCCGAGTGCATACCCATGGATACGGGCGAGCCGAACTTCAAGCACAGGGATCGTTTCACCAGCTGTCGTACCATGACATTCGGAATCGGCTACCCCGACGAGAAGGCTCTCGAATTCGATGTGACGGTCGCCTACACCGCGGCGGCCGATGGAAGCCAAAGCGTGCGCGCCGAGTTCTACGTCTACGACGGGCGCGTCATCGGCGATCCTCCGGCAGACTGGTATGACACACAGGTCGGCATCCAGGTGTTGTGCAGCGCTATCAACTCGACCAGCTGTAGCGGTCCAGGCGCTCTGATCAAACCAATGAATCAATGGATCGCGCAGGAATATCTGTTCACGCACGTCGTCTCGACGAGCGGAACGACGACGGCGAGAGATGGCAAAGCACTTTACGAAGTAGGGCACGCCTTCTATGACCCGATTAGCGGTACCTGGCCTGTGCTGGACCGAACAGATCTCTTCCGCTGTGACACAGCCACCTACCTCGGCTTGCCCGCAGGTTGCGTGTTCACTGCACGCACCTTCTCATTGAACGTCCAGTTCGCCCGAGACCGATACCCCGACGTCGTTGACCACATCCGCGATGCCCAGTACAACCCAGCGGCCACGAAACCGGGTCATTTCACCCTGATCCCCGGAAACCCCAAGAATGGGACACCTCTAACCCGACTCTACCCAGGCTACGACAAGGCATTTTACGACCGTAACCATGCCAAAGCAGTGCAAACGTGCATTGAATTCTGGGGGACCGGCTACACCGAGGGTGGAACGAAAGACTGCGATGAGTACCCCTTCCGGTCCACCTATCAAGGCGCCGCATACAGCGACAACGGCGGATCGGTCGGCTACTCAGCGAGGCCTCTCGCGAAAGGTCAAAATCGTTCTGCAGGATCTGATCTCGGAATATTCTACAAGGATCAACGCCTTCTCGATGGTGACGGATTCTTCGTTAACTCTATTTGATCATCGCTAGCTAGCGAGTTGGGGAGCGGCAGGCCCACTCCCCAACTCGTGCGAGGTCTGATAGCTTGCAGGCATGGCGGCTCTGAAGCGACAGCAATACACGATCGAGGTCTATCCAGGTCTTTTCTACCTCGCCAACGCTCAGCCTGTCGGCGAGCACGATCCAAGCGACCTTGTCTCCGAACTCGACGTCGACAACGCTGTCTGCCTGTTCGGGGACAACGGCATCACCTTCAATAGCTCATTCCAATCCCATCTAACAGAAGTCACAGTCGAGTTCCTGGCCGCAGGCGCCGAGAATCACGACGCGGCCGATGACGTCACTGCCGAACCAGCTGTTCGGACCGTCACGGGAAGAGTCGTGCTCCGAGAAGGAGGCCTTCTGTTCGCAAACCCCGACCAGGTGATGCCGGAAAAGGCGGTCGATCCACCCTACTTCGGCATCTGTCACGCGCGGGTTACGCGACGCCTTCTTAGAGCCCCAGAAACATATGCCCCGTCGGCAGCAGAAACGAACCCAGTTGGGCTAGAGGAATGGGTGGTTGCCTTCTGGCAAGCCATCTCGGACGTTGATCGCCGTTGAGGCCGCGAAGTTCAATCGACGCAAAGCCTCGATGATCTCACGCCGTACTCTTCGGGACCTTGGTGATGACGTCGAGCGCACCTGTTGTCACTGCCGGGGCACCGAACAGCACGGCCGGATCGTTGGTCAGTCATACCGCGATGCAGGTCTTGCCCTTCGGCGTTGCCAGGGCTGAGAAAGTCATGCCCCAGCGGGCTTCCTGCGTCCGGGAGAACTGCGAGTCCTGGGTTTCGGAGACTTCGGCGGGCGGCAGGTAGAGGTGGTGACGGGCCAGCGTGGTTCCGTCCGGCGTGGACAGGCCCAGTCGGGTCACGCTGCCCCAGCAGCGCAGTGGCGTCGACCGGTTCCGGGGTGTCCGGGGAAGCGAGCGATACTTCGCCGGTACCGGGGACGCGCACGAGCGCGGAGTTCATTGCCATATAAGGAAACCTTTCAAGCGATGCGGGGAGACCGCGCCGCATGTGAGGCACAGGCCTCCCAGAACCAGGTCAGTGAAACGGGTCAGGATCGGATCGGGGCTCCGGACGTAGGCGGTGGGCTGGCAGTGGCCAGAGGCGCGGCCGTGTATGGGTCGAAACTCGCGATGGGTGCGACGACGGGTATGCCGCGTAGCAGCGACCCGTCCAGTTGCGGCGCGACCAGTAGGCCGAGTGCGTCATATGCGTAGACGGCGGCCATGTTGCGGGGCGACACACCCCCCGGATCACCGGGGCCGTGTCGCCCGGCAGGACGGCGGTGCAGCACCATCCGTATTTCAGGGTCGCACGGTGCACCGCGGCCTGGCGACGCGCCAGGCCGTTGCGGTTCAGTACGACCGGCCCAGCGGCTCGTCGGCCTGGTCGTCGCCCAGTGCACGGTAGCCGGCCACGAACAGGTTCTGCGCTAGCAGTTGCATGAGCCTGCGGCACCAATTCGTTCGCGAGTAGTCCAGCAGCCACCGGTAGGCAGCGCGGGCCGAACGGGGCGCGAACGGCCGATCATGATCACCCTGGACATAGCGGTAAATCCTGTTATTTCAGGCCTGATCCGGCCAGACGGCTTCGATACGGTACGCGATATCGGAAGCCAGCGAATCCTTCAGCGTCATACAGCTCCCTTCTGGTTGTCGACCAGGCCCTGAGCGCAGGACTTCGAGAACGATCAAGACTCGCCACTGAGTAAAGTGATCGAAATGCAAGCACCTTGGTGGACCACGATCGCAGCGGCGATAGCAGGTGGTCTCATTGCACTGACAGCGACAGTTCTCACCTCAGCCCTGACGGCAGTCGTCTCCGGCCGCCGCCAGCGCCTAGAACTGGCGCACGCTCGAAGCCTGGAAAGAGAAAAGCTTCTATATATTCACAGGCTTCCACTTTACCTCGAAATCCTGCATTCAGTCGACCAAATCGATAGCGACCTAAGTGCATTAAGAAGATTCTGCGAAGAAAATCCATTTGGCAAGAAGCAGCGTCACGGCGATTCCCAGAAGCTGTTGAACGAAATTAATTCTCTTGCGGAGAAGCGGAGCGTTGTTGTTGTCGTGAGCGACATGGAAGTAACCGAGGCATTCATAGACTTCTGCTCGGGCGTCGCCTTGGAGACATCTTCCTTGGACGTGGGCGACCTTGAACGCTCGCGCCCGGACTCTTCTGAGAGGTGGGACTTGGTACCCAAACGAGCGCGCCTGTACGACGACCTTGTCAACGCTATCCGGCGTGAGATTGGGTCCAGGACAGATAAGCTGGATGGGCGACACCGCGTTTACGTCGAAACATCTAGTCGGCCAGGTAAACACGCGTAGTCGGCCGGTGCGCTTGCGTCCGCGCTCGGCCCATTCCGGGAACGCGAGAACCAGGCGCCGGAGGTGGCGGGCGCCGATCAGCAGTGGCAAGGTCGATCTTGTGCGGTGAGTCCCGCGTTTTCCCTGCGGTTGAGGACGTCGTAGCGGTCGGCAGGCGGCGCGCGTTGAGCACCTACCAGGCCAATTGGGAGGCCCGAGGCCTGGCTGCGTCTACCTCGGAGACAGGACGTACTCGTTCAGCTACAGCAGTTGCCTGCGTTCACCCAGTCGGATCATCTGAGGAACCCTGACCTGGTGAACACGTACCGACTGATGAGCTCGGTGGCGTCGCATCGCTTCCCTGGTCAGGGTGAGCGACGCAGTGTCCACGCCTCATTGGCGCCTCATTGGCGCTCTGGATCTCGCTGATCATCCGGCATTGACTGAGGCGTGGTGTGCGGCGGAAGGCACTCCCGCCCCTCGACCTTCCGCCGCAGACCACACCCACTTCCCGTTTAGCGAAGCGCGCGCTGTGCGCGCTCGCGGCGAAAGGATCCGGCATCCGAGATGTACGACACGGAGGCAAACGGGCGCATCATCGCCGGCCAGGAGAAGCCCGCAATGGCCGTTGCTGCGC
This sequence comes from Amycolatopsis sp. NPDC057786, assembly GCF_042797905.1. Classification (NCBI taxonomy): domain Bacteria; kingdom Bacillati; phylum Actinomycetota; class Actinomycetes; order Pseudonocardiales; family Pseudonocardiaceae; genus Amycolatopsis; species Amycolatopsis sp. NPDC057786. The sequence goes on along the minus strand of NZ_JBHVKW010000013.1, from coordinate 30,179 downwards.
CGACGGCCCATCTGATCAGCGTCGAGCACACTTTCGAAACCGCGCATCGGCTACCGCATTTGAACGGCAAGTGCACCAGCCTGCACGGACATTCCTGGCGGGTCACAGTATCGGTGTGCGCTCCCGCTCTGAGTAGCGACGGCACCGTCGTGGAGTTCGGCGCTCTTAAAGCCGGAGTTCGGCGATGGATCGACACTCACCTTGATCACGGAACCATGCTCGGCATCCGTGATCCGCTCGCTATGCACCTGGACACCGCAGGATCCAAAGTCTTCCGCTTCGGCGCGAACAACCGTGAGGCGGTCAGCAGTGAGGAACTGCTGGCTGCCGACTTGCCCTGGCCGACTGTCGAAGCAGTGGCGGTGTTGTTGCGGCGAGCGAGCCAGGCCGTACTCGTCGGGCTGCCTTGTGCTCCCGAGGCCTCGGTGGGCCGGGTGTTCGTACGTGAAACGCACCTCAACGCGGCGAGCTACGGACCGGCGGACGTCCTGTGAAGCCACCCGCTGTGTCCGATGTAGCCCGCGACCTCGTGGTCAACGAAACCTTCGGCCCCACCTTTCAAGGTGAGGGTCCCAGCACTGGCAGGTACGCGCACTTCATCCGCCTCTTCGGCTGTCACTTGTCCTGCGCGTGGTGCGACACCCCCCAAACCCATGACCCAGCCCGGTACGATCTCGCCGCCGAGCAGCAAGTTCTCTCGATCGACGACATCCTGTCCTGGCTTGCCTCTACTCCCGCCGAGCTGCTGGTGATCACGGGCGGCGAGCCGTTGCTACAGCCGCGCGCTCTGGAGCGGCTGCTGTGCACGATCCGAGGGCGCGCGCTCGCCGCCGATATCGAGATCGAAACCTCCGGCACCATCCCGCCCACGGACTTGCTCACCTCGGCAGTGACACGGTTCAACGTCTCACCGAAGCTCGCACATTCGGGGCTGCGCCGCCATCAGCGCGTCCGCCCAGCAGTACTGCGCCACTTCGCCAGCACCGGGAAAGCCATCTGGAAGTTCGTCGTCCAAGAGACCGGCGACTTGGACGAGGTCCAAGAGCTAGTCGGGACCTACGACCTCAAGCCGGTCTGGATCATGCCGGAGGGCACCGACAGCGCCACTGTGCTGGCACGGATGCGGCTGCTGACCGAGCCAGTGCTGGCCCGCCGGTGGCACCTATCTACCCGACTTCACACCCTGTTGTGGGAGAACGATCGTGGCCACTGATACCGATTTCACTGATCCGCACCTAGTCAACAGTCACTCAAGGAACGACCCGACGGTATCCGTCAGCGACAAAGCATCTGAGGGATCAGATGGCGCAGCGACCTGATCTCACGTTCGCGCTCACGGCTGCGCACAACGCCATGGATCTCGCTGTGGAGCATGTGCTTCGCCACCCTCCACGCCAGATCCGCTACAAAGGTGACCGCGATCCTGTTTCGGACGTCGACGAGACCGTCGAACGACTGATACACCAGCGCTTGACCGGCGCGGACAGCACCAGCATTGGGTTCCTTGGCGAGGAGACAGGACCAGTCGGAAACCGTGACACCTACTGGGTTCTCGATCCCATCGACGGCACGGTCAACCACCAGCACGGCAACCCGCTCTGCGCGATCGCCCTCGTCGGTCTGGTCCACAACGAGCAACCAGTACTAGGAGTCACCGCACTGCCCTTTCTCGGGCACCGATACTCAGCAACGGAAGGCGGCGGCGCCTTCCGCGACGGCGAGCCGATCACAACATCGAACACCGACAAGCTCAACAAAGCCTTGATTGGCTTCGGTGACTATGGCAGCGGTACCGACACGGGCCTGCGTGACGTCCTGTGCGCGTCCCTGGACCACTCCCTTACCGCACGCGCACAGGGACTTCGCCGCTATGGATCCTCCGCACTCGACCTGGTCTGGGTCGCCGACGGAACCCTCGACGCCTGCATTCTGCTCGGCAACCGCACCTGGGACACCGCAAGCGGCGCTGTCATCGCCCGAGAGGCCGGAGCACTGGTTCTCGACTCGGACGCCAGCCCACACTCCGTGCGTTCCCGCTGCGTCGTCGCGGTCAGCTCAGGACTCCCCGAGGAACTGCTACCCCTGCTACACCACCTGCGCGGCAGCCGGTTCTGGCCCGGCAACTGGACGAGTGCCTGATGCCCCACAGCAACCGGACCGACGATGAACCCGGCCCTGCCCGTCGGCCTCGTGACCGTCCTGCTGTTGGCTGGCGCGGTGCTCGCCATGCGAGCCCGCGCCCGCCAACGGCGTCGGCGCTGGAACTCCCGCCCGGACTCGGTAGCGGGTATCACCGCCCGCATCGCGGCCGAACATCAGCGACGTCGCCCGGTCTGGCCCTCGTCCGACCGCGACCTCCGGCGAACCACCGCGGATCACGACCAGCAGACCCTCCAGCTGCCCCGCGTTCTTACGCCGCAGACGCGACGAAGGCCCAGTCCACGGCCGCGCTAGTAACGCCTCCCGCACTGCCTGCTGTCCTCGCACACGGTGAGGCGGTGGGCTAGGTGAGCCTTGCTCCGCCGCGCGTAGACCACTCCGGACGCGGGCCGCCATACCGCAGATAGCGACTCCTTACTGCGCAGTTCAAGACCATTCATCGACTAGAAAGACAGCTCCCTTGCACAGAAAGACATTGTCGTTCGCAGCCGCCGTAGCGGTGAGCATCGCCACCGCGTTGACTGCCCCCGCGACGACGGCCGTCGCCGACACTCCACCCCCGCGGGTCGAGCCGATGCTGATCGGTGGTCACCCGGCTGCGAGCGCGCCGCCGGGGATCGCCTCGCTGCAGTACGACGCACCCGAACACGGTGAGAAGTACGTCGACTACCACACCTGTGGCGGCGGCCTGGTGTTTCGCGGGTGGGTGTTCACCGCCGCGCACTGCGTCACGGATCCGCCTGCGGGACCTGCGGCTCGATCGACGGCAAGTCAGTGGTTCAACACTGATGACGCGCCGATTCCGACCGCGGACAAGCGATTCCACGTCCGGGTCGGCAGCCTCGACCGGCTCTCCGGCGGCGAGACCGCGAGCGTCAGCAAGATCGTGGTACACCCCGGCTGGCAGTGGGGACAGGGGGCGCCAAAGAAGAAGGTCGTCGACGCCGCGATGGTCAAGCTCGACCGTCTGCTCCAGCAGCCGACCGTGCAACTCGCCCGCGACACCGCCCGACGTGGTGACAAGGTCACTCTGTACGGGTGGGGCGTGACCGAACCTGACAGCACCCGCTCTGGTCTGCCGAGGCGGCTGCAGAAGCTCGACACTCGTGTCACTGCGACGTCGCGCTGCGCTGCAGCGTTCATCTCCGCCGGAGAGATCTGCACCGACAATCCCAGCGGCACCGACGGCAGCTGCTTCGGAGACTCCGGGACCCCCGCCCTGGCCACCATCGACGGAGTACCCCAGCTCGTCGGAAACGCCAGTCGTTCCGCCGACCCCCAGTTCTGCGGCGTCCAACCCGACGTCTTCACCAGTTCCCCGGAGCTGCGGGACTGGGTCTACCACGTCGCCCGCACCGGCAACGCCACCTAGTCACCGTTCTCGGGGTGCCGCCTCCTCTAGAGAGGGGGCGGCACACCCCACCTTCCAGGACATCGGCGTTGATGAACGTCTCAACCAGAACACCACCGGACGGGCAGGGACGGTGATGGGTAACCGGACTGCGCGCGCCGTCTCGTCACGACGTCGCCGAGACTCACGTCCGCCGTTGGGGCTGAGCGTCCGTTATCAGGCTGGCGCCACCTTGCGCGACCTCGCGGTTGCATACCACTTGTCCGTCCGGGCCGTGCGCGCCTTCCTGGTCGCGGACGGAGTCCAGATCCGTCGTCTTGGCCACAGAGTCCGAACCTCATCGGTGTCCGCGACTGCGGCAGCGGACCAGCATCCCGTACGAGCGGGAACAGCGAAGCTGGCGACCGTACACCCGTTGCACACGCCCGCCCGCGATTCAGAGCCGCAGCTCGGCGTGGACGCGCTGTTCTGGCCACCCTGCGACCTCGACCTGCCGCACGAACCGGACGCCGGACAGCTCGTCGCGGCTGATACTCCAGGCCAGCCATGTATCGGCGTCACTGCCCCGTATGTCGTACATCAGGTCAACGAGAAGCCGATACCGACCAAGCCCGGGGAGTACACCGCGGTCCTGACCCGATGCGCACGCATCGGCCTCGTCGACGCTCCCCTGCCGCCGGACGCGCAGCTCTGCGCCGAATGCCACCGTGAACCGACCACCCCGTGAGAGACCAACCGTGCCGAACTCGCTCCCGTACGACGTGGCGAACGACGAAGACGCCGAGCACTACATCCGCGAAGCCCTCACCCCATCTCACCGCGGCAGGTGGGAAGCCCTGCTCGCCGACGACCGCATCTCTCAGACCTACCGCGTACTCAAAACTATTGAAGCCCAGGCGAGTCACACGGCCTCATGCCGCCGCGACCAGATGAAGCTCGCCGAGAAGCAGCACGACGCTGGGCTCATGACGGCTGTCGAGCACGCCTGCCAGTATCGCGAGTTCATCGCCTGGCGTGAACGCGCCAGCCGCTTCAATATCGTCCTGCACCAATACCTCGCCCTTGCCTCCGAGCGCGTCCGCCTGGTCCATCGCGACAGCGTCGTGGAGTCCCTACAGCGCTCGCTTCTGGCGCTGGCGGTCGCTGTTGACGACCACCGCCAGGCCCATGCCGGCGAGGAATCACTCGTCGACACCGCACTCTGGGCCCGGCTACAGCTCCTCCTCTGGCCCAACTCGGCCAACGCCAGCTACCGGCTCGCCGATGCGGTCGCCGCCGAACGAGGCCGCCGCGGTGCCGCTCGCCATATCAAGAAGGGACTCATAGAGTTCCAAGGCACGCCAGTCTCCGGCGAGACCGTGGACGTCGCCGACCTCCTCCTCGAGATCACCGACCACGCCCAGCCGACCTGCGACCGCACCCGACTTGTCGAACTCTGGCACCAGCGAACCCCGGACCTGATGCAATCACCCGCCGCAAAAGTCGCAGCAACGAAACACAACGGTCGCTACGTCACCCACCGGCTCCGCCGGTCACTCCTCTACCTGGAGCTACTAGGACTCATCGCCCGAACGACACACGAGAACAAGCCCGAGATCACGGTCCTAAATCGAGCCGCCCTGATCGCGCTACGCCAACAATGGGACAAAGAGCACTTCCCACTCGGCGACGCCGACTTCTAAGGGCCCTGAAGCCGCGTCGGCAGCTAGAGGTCGGCTGCGGCCACTACCTCATCGATGGCCACAGCCTCCGAATCGAGTTAAACCAGGCTGTTCGCGTCGACTCTGCCGCGCAGGATCCGTAGGCCGTGCTCCAGAGCGGATTGAGTGTGATCTGTCCGACCTGGTCAGCCAGCGAATCAGTAGTGGCGGTGTGCATGGAGGCGAGCACGTCGGAGAGTTCTAAGGTCTTCATAGGCACGGATGGCAGCAGGTACCACCGACACAAACGCTGCTCCGCAGCCGCTCAGGAATACGGATCCACCAGATCGTGGTCAGGCGAATGAGATCGTTTCCCGAACGTCACGACAGCTAAGTCAGTCCGGGCTCCTGTTCGCGTATGGAGACGGCTGCCGAAGGCCGGAAGTGCTCATTGCGCAACATCGCCTCCTCGAACGAAGCGCCGTTCCTGAAAGTCACCTCGTCGAACCTGGCCTCGCTGGTGAATGCCGCCCTGTTGAACGTGGCGTCGTCGGTGAAAGCCGCCCCCTCGAACCTGGCGGCACCTGTGAAAGTAGCCCCGTTGAACGTGGCCTCGCCGGTGAAAGCCGCGCCCTCGAACTCGGCGGTGGCAGCGAAAGCGGTCTCGGTGAACACGGCGAGGTTGCTGAATTCCGCCTCGTAGAACTTGGCGTTGCCAGAGAATGCCGCCCCGTAGAACATGGCGGCGCCTGTGAAAGTCGCTCCGCTGAACGTAGCGTCGTCGGTGAAAGTCGCCTCGGAGAACCAGGCTGGGCGCGCGAAAGTCGCCTTGATAAATGCGGCGGAACCAGTAAAAGCCGCCGCACTGAACAGGGCGTTGCCGGTGAAGGTCGCCCCGCCGAACCAGGCGGCACCGGTAAAAGTGGCTCGGCCAAAGAGGCCGGTCCCGACCCGACTCTTGGTCAAGGTGAAGTCGATAAGGTGGGAGCCGGTGAGGTCCAGGTGGCACTCCCCCCAGTAAGCCGTCTTGAGGTCGGGCCTGAGGTGGTCGTCGAGAAGCCGCTGGGCAGTGAGACGGACCTCGCGTTCCTGCGCTCGCTCACGGTAGAGCTCGTGTTGATCGGCGCCGGCCCCCTCTTCGCGGTCCTGTTCGTCCGGAAGGTCGTAGGGCATGCGCAGGTAGGCGCAGAAGACGTTGACGATGGTCTGGCGCAGGGTCTCGTTGTTCTGGGCGAGGCGCTCCAGGGCGTAGAGTCCTCCGAGGCGGACCGGGGCTTTGTCGGAGCCGAGCTGTTCCACAGCCTTGAGATAGAGCTCGTTGATCCGGCGCTCGACCGCGTCGGCACGGGCATCGTCGGCGACACGCTCCTGGTAGGCATGGGTAGTGGCGGCGACGTCCTGCTGGTGGGCGAGGACTTCGTATTGCTGGGTGAGGGCGCGTTCACGGTTGTCGAGGTCGGCTTCGGTGGAGTGCTGGCGGCGCCATGCGAGGTAGAGCGCGACCACGCCGCCGCTGCCGACGCCGATGCTGAGCCCGATCTTCAACGCGTCCAGCCGCGCCTTCACCAGATCCGCGCCGGTGAGCCCGGCGGTGGCCGGCCACCACAACAGGGTCACCGCGCCCGCGGTCAGGATGGCGATCACGAACGCGGTCCACCACATCGCGGCCCGGCTCAGCCTAGGCAGCCGCTTCACCGAAGAAAGTGCCGGACCAGGCGCCGCAGAGGTGCTCGCGGTTGTCGGCCGCGCATCGTCGGTCATGACCTCCATCGTTGCGGATACCCGTAACGTCGCGGAAGTCGGCAGAGATGTTGCAGAGCCAGGCACGCCGAACCGCTCACACGACGAGGAGCGCATCAGCGTGACGTGACCCCAGTGCAGCTACTTGGGCACGAACTTCAGCACAGCAGAGCGAACGGAGACGAAACGGAGCCCAATCGTGGTCGACACCGAGGCAAACACGAGCCAGAAAAGACAACATCCCCGCAGGCCAGCGGGGATGTTGATGTTGTGGGCCGCCTGGGGCTCGAACCCAGAACCTACGGATTGAAAGGCTCAGCTGTGGTGGCAGGTGCCGTACAGAACCAAGTTTTGCCGCCTTATGCAGGTCAACGCGAGGCTACGTCAAGCCCGAGTGTCGCGGCGGGTTAAGGCGTGCCCGGCTCTACGTCGGCAACGGCGCCCAATCGGAGACGACATGGGGCCGACGCAAGACCGCGGCGAAGAGGCCGTCAGATCACGGCTGCCTGCCGCTGAACCGCTGAAGCGACACACCGAGAGAGCAATAAACTAGACCTCATTTGAGGCGTGTTTTATAGTCGCCTCGACGAAGGAGGCAGCTTGACACACGCCCACACCCTGCCTGACCCCGAAGACCTCGACGCGTGGCGGACTTGGTCAGCATCTCAGCTCGAACCGCTAGGCCTCACGGTAAAGCAGCTTCACAACGTCGCCGAGGGCAGTCAGCGCAAGCGGGAAGCAGTCAGCCCCCTCGCACCTGCGCAGACTCCTGGCCAAGACCAATGGAGTGAGGCCGTAGTCATCTTCCGGGAGCAGACGGGCTGGGACAAGGACGAAGAAGGTGGCCTCTCTCGAACCTGGCACCCGTCACGTCAGCTGTTCGTCGTGGTGCGGGCCGGCGACGACAGCACCGGCCTGTTCGGGCGGTGCCCGTCACCGAAGACCGGGCTCCGCCCGACCCTGCGCGACCTCATCGACAACGTCCCGACGACTGTGCCCTTGTTCGACATCACCGGTTCAGGCAAAACCGCAGCTGCCGCAGGGCAGCCTCAACTCTGGCTGTTCCTGTTCAACTTCCGCGACGGGAACCTGCACTCCGAGCTCTCCCGGCCCGCGGAACGCGTGGAGGACAAGATCACGAAGTACCACCAGCAGATCCCACTTCCCCCGCTGCCGTACAACCGTCCGGATACTAGTGTGATCGTCACCCCTGACGACGAACCAGACACCGGCCTGGACATCGACGTCCAACCGTACTGAGCTAGAAGTGGAGTTATCGCGTGCCCGTCTCACCGTCACGCCTCACACTGGCGCGCAAGCTGCGCGGCCTGACGCTGGCTGAGCTTGGCCGCATGACCGACTTGAACGTTCAGACGATCAACCGCTGGGAGAAGGACCACCAGGAACCGTCGCGGGAGAGCCTGGAGCGGCTCGCCGAAGCACTCCTGCTGCCGGTCGAGTTCTTCACGCAGCCAGACGTCGACCCGATTCCTGCCGACGCGGTCAGTTTCCGTGCACTGAGCAAAACGCCGGCGTTCCGTCGCGACGCAGTGCTCGCCGCAGGCAGGATCGCATGCGAGATCGCATCCTGGATAGCTGCACGCTATCGACTGCCTGAGGCCGATGTTCCCTCGCTGAACCTGCCATCGAAGCCGTCCTTGCACGACGTCGAGACCATCGCTCTCCGCGTCCGAAGCCAATGGGGTATGAGCCACAAGCCCATCCCGAACATGGTCCACCTGCTCGAGGCGCACGGTGTGCGGGTTTTCTCGTTGGTGCAAGACGTTCGCGACGTCGATGCGTTCTCCCTGTACGTCGAGAAGACCCCGTTCGTGTTCATCGACACAGGCAAAACCGCTGAGAGACAACGCTTCGACGCGGCTCACGAACTCGGCCACCTCGTTATGCACCAAGGTCGAGAACGACTTCAGGGCAGAGAGGCCGAGCGTCAGGCAGATCGCTTCGCTGCGGCATTCCTGATGCCTCGCGAAGACGTCCTCGCCCAGAACTTGCGCAATGCAACTCCGGATCAGCTCATCCAGGCCAGCCGACGATGGCGAGTATCGGCCATGGCGCTGACACATCGGCTCGGCGAGCTTGGCCTACTTACCGAGTGGGGCTACCGAAGCGCCTGCATCGACCTCGGCAAACGCGGATACCGCAACAGCGAACCAGACAGCGATCTCGTGCCAGAGTCCTCACAGGTTCTGGAAAAAGTGTTCGCGCACCTTCGCACCACAGGGACCGGCGTCAAAGCCATCATCAACAGCGTCAAGCTCACTAACGAAGAGTTCAACCGACACGTCTTCGGCCTAGCACGAACCCTGACCCTCGGGACAGCGGCCAAGGCCAAGAAGACCTCCCGCCCAGACCGCGAGCACCTACGCGTTGTGGCCACATAGTTTGTCTTTGCGGCGGACCTCGAACTCGGGGCACAGCTGCACCCGGTAGTCACCACCAGAACCGCGACGAGCAGGACTTCAGGTTGCCGAACCACGGGCCGCACCTCGCGCTTCTGCACGAACACCGCATTCGAAACGTCGCACGACATGAACTCGTCGTCACGCCTCCGCGTGGAGTCGGCCGAGCCAGGGAAGGAACCGGCCTGTGCGGGCGGCGTAGTCGCGGAAGGCCGCACCGTGTGTGGCAAGCAGGTAAGGCTCTTCGACGGCGCGGACCTGGATTTCGATGGCCGAGATCAGGCACCACATCGGCGAGCGCCGCGAGGTTCGGCGCGAGTAAGGCGAGCCCCAGTCCGGCGGCGATCATGGCGGTGAAGATCGGGTTGCGGGCGAAGGCGAAGGCCCGGGTGGTGACCAGGCTGGCGGTTTCGTCGTGATCGACGCCGATACGCCACGACGTACCCATGCTGCGCTGGGCGGCAAGGGTCCCGGCGATTCCCGCACCGGCGAGCACGAGTCCGGTGATCCACAGCGGTGTCGCGTCCAGTGCGGCGAGGGGATCGAGCGTGCCGACCAGTCGCAGGATCGGCGCGACGAGTCCGAGAATCAGTGCCAGGACGAACAAGGCGCCGCCCCACCATTCCAGGCTGTCGGGCCTACCAGGTCACGCCACGGAAGCCGGTTTCCCCGGTCCGGCGGTAGTGCTGCACGGTGCGCAGGCCGAACGCGGCCAGCCCATTAGTGGGCCGTCACCGTGTCCGCGGCGTGGTGGCAGTCAAGGCCTCCGGGTTTCATACCGAGTGCCCCGGAGGCCGCACTCACTAGGCGGATTCGCCGACCGCGATGTCGGCGTGGTCGATTACCCGGGCCGAGACATCGTGCAGCTTCAAGTGGTGCATAGAGAGGTCTCGACCAGCATCGCGAAGGCTTGCTCGTCGGTCCACCGTGACGCTTGCATCATGATCCCTTCGCGCTGGCGATCACCTCCCTGGCCCTGCAGCGCCCGATTCTGCTCCGACCGCCGACGTGCCCCGGCCAACGCGATCGCGGCGTACGCGAGCTCGTTGACGTTCTGCGCGGAGTCGATCTGATCCCGCAGTTCTAGGACACCTTGGCATGGGGTTACAGCGCGCGACGCTGCGACGCCTCCAGGTTGTTCGGATCCGCCACCGTGCGACTGGCACGCTGGGCAGAAGCTTGACCTCGGGAACCAAATCAACCCTGAGGACGGTTCCCCTTAGGCGGCACGAGTGGAATCGCATTCTTTGGGCGCACGAAAAAGACCCTGTGTCGCGCACGAGTGATGGCCACTCGTATCACACGACGCTGCTGGACTATACGTTTATCACTCCAGTCAGGATCGACGAGTTTCGGGGTATACAACCCTTCGGCGATGACAACACCGTCAAACTCTTTTCCTTTTGACTTATGCATATTCATCAACGTGACCGCGCGCGGTTCGGCCGGGCGGCCGTCGATAAGCTCCTCTGCGAGGACGCGGCGCACGATCTCTGCGGCACCAGGATAGGATGCTTGACCATCCCATGCATCGGTCAGCCCCCACGCCAGAGCATCGGTGGCGTGCAGCAGTCGGAGCATGCGGGCCTTGTCGAAAATCTCGCGCAGCTCCTTTGAGCCGCGCAACCGGGCACGCGCTAGTTGCCAGTCCGTGACCGGGTTCCCTGTTAGCTGAATTCCTTTGTCGGCTTCTTCTATCACCAGCTTGCCGGTCTTGGAAAGAGGAGTCTTTCCAAGACCGAAGGCTTTGATTGCGTTGTTGGTCGTCTTGATCGCCGAGCGAGCAGTCTCGGCTTGCTTGTCGGTGAATTTGACACGATAGAAGTCCGCGATCCTGTGAAGGGTGAATGTGACGGCCTCGTCGCGTGAGAGTGTTGGCCATTCGAGGATGCTCGCCACGACATAGCCTGCGGCCGCTGCGAGCACAGGGTCCCAGACCAGCTCGTGGTCGACGGCGGGCAGCTGGGTTCCGTTGATGGATTGTTCCGCAGATATTGCTTCGGAGATGCTGGCAACAAAGGCGCTAGATGGCCCGAGAACAACGATCGTGGGTTCTCGTCCGAGCTGTTCGGCCAACATAGCTTGGAGGCGGAGGACCACATGGTGGGTAACAGCCTCGGGAGTGTACGGGTAGCTGTAGCGGACGTACTGGACTGATGACGGCTGTTCGGCGGGGCTATTGCGTAGGACTGCGTTGGCGTAGTCGAGGATGCCGTTGCCCGGGCTGCGGTGGTTGCCGCCGGCGAGGTCGAACGGTGTGGGCTGCAGTGCGGTGACCGCGTGGTGCAGGCGCTCTTCGTCAACGCCTTTGACGAAGCCTTCGTAGATGCGTTGGTCTGGATCCGCCAGACAGATCACGGTGGACTTATCCGCGAGAGCCTGGACGACGCGCCATTGATCGACATTGGTGTCTTGGAATTCGTCGACGATCACGAGTGGATAGCGGTCGCTGTAGAGGGCTCGCAGGGCGGAGCTGCGTTCGAGGAGGGTGGCTGCCGTGGCGGCGAGTTGGTCGAAGACGAAGATGCCACGGTTGGCCAGTGCGATGGTCTCGCTGTCCCAGTCGCCGTCGTGGTCGGCTTGGCGTTGCCGTTCAGCGTCGGGGGCCAGGAATTCCGCAGAGGTGCCGGTGAGCAGGGGGCTGTGGGCGCGGACCAAGTCGAGGAAGAATGCGTGAAAGGTGCGCACTTCCAAGAGGGGGCGGATGGCCAGGGGAAGGTGCTCGCCGACGCGATCGGAGATCTGCCGCACGGCGGCGCGGGAGAATGACAGGAAGACGACGTGCTGCTCAGCAGCCAGTGTCTCCAGCGTTTGTGCGGCTTTGAGTAAGGCGATAGTGGTCTTTCCGCTTCCTGGGCCACCTTGGATGAGCAGGTGGCCGGAAGCTGCGAGGATCTGCTTGCGGGTGTCGTCGAGCCGCATCAGGCGTCGCCGAGATCGTTGGGCTGGGCGGTGTCTTCGGGGTGCGGGTGGCCGGCGTGCGGGAGCGGGGACAAGTGCCGGTGGATATCGAGCAGAAGCGTCACCAGGGTCGTCGGCAACTCATCGCGGCTGCACTCGGCGATGAGTAGTGGCGCGAATGACTCGGTGCCCTTTTTCTTCTTCAGGACATCGCGTGCCAGGGTGCGAACTTGCTCGTCGCTCGCCTGCGCGGCAAGTTGGCCGCACTGGGCGGGGTAGTCGCTGCGCGTGGACACCGAACCGAGGAACTTGCGTTGGACGGCCGTTGAGATCTCTGTGACGAGGAGATCCTCAATCCCCGGATAGCCGATTTGAGAGTGGATTGCGAATGACTGGGTGTTGGCGTTCTGCTCTGCTGTCAGGGGCGCGTTCGGAGTGTCGTGCACTCCGAATACTGTCTTGCCCATCGCGGCGAAGATCGGGCCATATTGTGGGACGCCCGTATCGCTGCCGGCGTTGAACAAGCTCAGACCCGCGACATCAGGGTGCTGGTAGGGAGTGGCCGGGTCGGCGTCGAGGGCGTCCGCGATCGCGAGAAGAGTCACGACTTCGGTGGCACCTTCGACGACGAGAACGCCACGAGCGAGTACGGCCTCGGCGAACTGGCGCCGTTCCTGGCGGTACCGCTTCGGCTTGAGTTCACTCCCGAGTTCGATCGTTTTGCTCGTCAGGACTCCGTCGTCGTCGCGTTTGAGAACCACGATCTGGCCGGGGTCGAACCGCTCGATCACGTAGGGCGAGTGGGAGGTGACGATGGCCTGCCCCATGGTGCCGGTGACGAAATCGACAAGACGTCGCTGCGTATGCGGGGGCAAGGCGATTTCGGGCTCCTCCATGGCGAAGATGACCGAATCCGGCCCGCGGAGGTCCGCGATGTAGGTCAGCAGCGCGAACACGAGGACATTGAGCGCACCGGTCGACAGGCGATTGAATGGCACAGGATATGTACCTGGCTGGGTGGCAATGAACATGCGCAGCACTTCGCGCAAGTGCTCCCGGGTCAGGTCGGAAGGACGCACACCGAGCGCGCTGTCGTCGGCGGGCACCGACAGGAAATTCCGAACCCGAGACAGCACAGCACTGCGGATCTCGGCGAACCCAGCGGTGCTCTCAGCCAAGTCGATCTCACCCAGCGCATCGAGCGCGCTGGTCCACAATGACCCAGTCCGGTCTGATTCCAGCCGAACGATGGTGTCGATCAGCGAGCCACGTCCGAAGCTCAACGCGCGGTTTCCAGTCCGATTCGGTCGCAGGTAAAGGAACCCGCAGTACCGTTTGTCGTCTCGCCGGAATGGCGAGAGTGCGCCACCGAGATCATCTTCAGCGTAGTCCCCGTCGGGACGGCGAGGATGGGCGAAGAAGGTACCGCCTTCGAAATCGTCATCGGCGATGTTGAATCGCCCGAGAAACACCACGGGCAGGCACCACTCGCCTTCGACCAAGTCGACCGCGTCCTCAGCCGCAGGCGGAGTGAAGTCGTTGTTCTCGCCGGACCAGGGCCGCAGATGACCGCGGAAGCGACGACGCGCCTCCTCTGAAAGGTCTGTGAGCACGACTTCGATGTGCACCTCGGTCGGCGCAGCGGGACCGTCGACCGGTGCCTCGGCTGCCCGGTAGTGAGTCCGATGGAAGTCGTACTCATCGATGACGGGCCGGCGATAGAGCCTTTCCAGACCCAAGACTAGATCAAGCGCCTCGCACACCGTGGATTTCCCCACCGCGTTCCCGCCCACCAGCAGGCTGTGCGAGTCCAGCAGAACACTGCCGCTCCGGACGCCCCGGAAGTTGCTGATCGATACTCGTCGTACCCGCACCGGTCTCCTACCCACTACATCTAGTGACTTACCGCCCAATCACATAGGGACGCACACACAGGAATCGGCGCACTGAGCAGGACGTTCCAGCGAACTAGGTATCGAATCCAGATCGTAACTCTCTGCCACCATGCTTCAGCCGAGCAGCATGCACGTGACCTCGGATTGCCTCAAGGGTTCGACCAAGGCCTCCGCGCCCGCAATGGGAACCCTTCCCCTCAGCAACGTGGCGCTCCATGTTCGTCGGCCGATGCTGGTCTTCGAGGCGGCGACGAGATCGGTCGACGGTGGACTCGTGGAGAACCATGCACGACGTTGTCGAGACGCTGCCTGAGCTCATCATCGAGCAGGGCGCCCCCATCTCCGGGATATCGCCGCCGCCCGTGCCCGGAAGAATCCCCGCGGCCTAGAGGGCCGCTCGCGCCCGCCGGACGACAACGCTGCCGCCCACGGCAAGTCGAGCAACCGACGCACCAGTGCCAGCCCGGGTTTCCGGGCTGGCACCCGACACACCCACCCGCCCGACGTGGTGCCGGACGACCTGATCTTGCCCGTCAGGCGTTCCTCGCACGGGCGGTGGCCCGATCAGCCGGGGGCTTACGTGCCAAGTCGACGCTCAGAGCGTGCTCGCTGATGTCGACGTGAGCCGCAACCCCGTTTTACCTCCCAGGGACAGTCGCAGGGCCCAGCCTACTTGGACCCCGGGCCGGGGGCGCCGCGGATGGCGTTGCAGAGCCGGGCCGACGTCAAGGAGTGGAGGCGCCATCCAGCGGTACCGCTCCGGCTACGATGGGTGATGAGGACTTTGCCTACCTCAGGGGCTTGTCCGGGCGATTGCCCGGACAAGCTCCCAGCTGTGCTGGCGCTCCCATCAGCCGCCGAATGTATTCAAGAAGCAGGCTGCGCGACCTGGCACGTGCCGAATGACCTGAGGCCCGGCTATGCGGCGCGCAGAGAACGTTGACGATGGTCTGACGCTGGGTCTCGTTGTCCTGAGCGAGGCGTTCAAGGGCATAAAGTCCGCTGAGTCGGACCGGGGCCTTGTCCGACCCGAGCAGCTCGGCGGCCTTGAGGTACAGCTCGGTGATCCGGCGGGCGGTGGCATCGGCGGGGGCGTCGTCAGCGACGCGTTCCTGGTGCGCCTGGGTGGCGGCGGCAACGTCCTGCTGGTGGGCGAGGACTTCGTATTGCTGGGTGAGGGCGCGTTCACGGTTGTCGAGGTCGGCTTCGGTGGAGTGCTGGCGGCGCCATGCGAGGTAGAGCGCGACCACGCCGCCGCTGCCGACGCCGATGCTGAGCCCGATCTTCAACGCGTCCAGCCGCGCCTTCACCAGATCCGCGCCGGTGAGCCCGGCGGTGGCCGGCCACCACAACAGGGTCACCGCGCCCGCGGTCAGGATGGCGATCACGAACGCGGTCCACCACATCGCGGCCCGGCTCAGCTCAGGCAGCCGCTTGAACGAGGCCGACGCTGATCTCGGTGCCGAGGAGGTGCTCGCGGCCCCCGGCCGCGCGTGGTCGGTCATGACCAACAACGTGGCAAAAATCGGCAGAGATGTTGCAGCGCCCGGCGCCTCGGGCGCTTACCAGGTAGCAAGACCATCAGTGCGCCGTGGACCAGCTGCAACTAGCGTCAGCACACGCTTCGGCACACCGGAGCAAACGGAGACGAAACGGAGCCCAATAACGCCGAATCAAACGTGAATACCACTCGCATAACCCGCTATCTCAGCAGGTCAAGCACCATGTTGATCTTGAGCCGCCAAGGGGGCTCGAACCCCTGACCTTCTGTTTACAAGACAGATGCTCTACCAGCTGAGCTATAGCGGCCGCGCCCAGGGCAGCCCGGGCAAGGCCAGTATATCGGCGCCGGTTCAGCGGTCCGCAGGGCACACCCGAGGGTCCCCGGCCACCGCACGGAAGGCGCGCGCGAACGTCGCGGGGTCCGGCGGCGTAGTCCCATTTCACCCGGACGACATCCGGACCGAAGTACGATGCCGGGAATGGGGCAGGCATACTGGGAGAGCGCTATCGATTTCGACAACCGCGGCCGCCATAAAGTGATTCAAGAACAATGGACGTGAGTGAATATTGGCCGATTTCGATGAAGCAGAAGTCACAACGACCCTAGTGCGAGCAACCGGAGAAGCGGCCGCCCTTGCTTATCCGAACTGGACATACGGGGTTTCGGCGCGGGTCCTTCCTTCGCGAGGTGTCGGCACCTGGACCGTGGTCGCCTACCAAGGCGGCGAAGGAAAGGACGTAGACCTGTGGGACCATCGCGACCTCGATCGGCGAATCCAGAAATCCTCCACCGGGCTACTCGATGCACAAGGGGTCGAGTGCATGGGAATGAAATGCACCGTTGCGCGGTCGGGTGAGTTCCGGATCGAGTATTCCTACGACATCGACGAAGCGATCAAGTGGGCGAACCAGGTCTTCAGCGGGCTTCCGCCTGAGGAAATCGTGGAGATCCTGCGACCGCGTGACTGGTGAGTGGCCGACCGTTCTGATCCTGAGGTAATGGATGAGTGGAGTAGTAGCGGTTGTGGCTCAGCGCGTCTGGGACGCGTTGGTGGACAGGGGTTTCGAGCCCGCGCTGCGGCGAGGAGCCGCGGAGGTCGGCCGGTACCAGGAGTGGACCGGCGTGCCGGTCCCGGCGGAGGTCGCCGAGTTGTGGTCGGTATTGGGTGGTCGTGACCTTCTCGGGATGTGCCTGGAAGGCGCTGACTCAGCGGGGCGGTATGTCGCCGCACGGGCGGATGAGGCGGAGTCCAGTGACCCCGGCGAGCCCTTCGAGGAGTTGGACGGCTCGGCCGAAGATGCGGTGCGGAAGGTGTGGTGGGACCGCGGCTGGTGCGCGCTGTACGCGACCGCCGATCTCGCGATCGCGGTCGATTCGCACCCTGGCGCGAAAGGGCGCGTCGGACAGGTCGTGTACTGCGACATGGACATGTACGCCGACCGTGAAGCGGTCTGGGAGTCGGTCGAGGAGTTTCTCCGCGACCTGCTGGCAGTGGTTTCCTCGGAGGGGCTGACCGTGGAGGACGGGTTCGGGTCGCTGGCGGGTACCGACGGTTATCGGTACCTGGTCTCGATGGCGGTACTCGAGCTGGGGCGGGCACGTCGCGATGGTCGCCCCGTTTCGCTGGTCGCCTTCGCCGAAGGAAACGACCGGCATTGAAAGGCCGGAGATCACCCGCAGGGTTGGGATTTCCCTCATCGAGGTAGTCACCCACGTGGAGGAAGGCGTAGCGGTCGGCCGAACAGCCGTAGGGGGCGAAGTGACCGACAGCCCAGTTGGCACACGAGACCACGCCGAACCGCGGGCTCGCGACGTCCTCGTCCGTCACCTTCACCGTATGGTCGCGTCCCGACCCCGACGCGGGCGAATCCGGCATCGTCGGCCTCCTCTCACCGGACGCCACCCCGTGCTCGAAAACCGGGGCCTCCGCCCCGCTAAAAGCCCCCGAAAGGGTGAACGTCGCCACTGTTCCGGCGGCGACGAGCCCAGCCGCGTGAAGAACGTATCTCCTGCTCACAGCGGGCGCCACGGCATGCGGAGCGCCGTGAGCCGGCGCGCCCGCGACGATCTTCCTCCGACGTGGTGGACGCCACTTCGGGTTTCCTGCAACGGTCGAGGCACCGGCCCCGATGCTCCTCGGGAAAGTCCCTCGAACCAGAGTGAGGAGGTGGATCGATCATGAAGATCAACGAGCACACCAAGGGAGCCCAGCGCGGCGAACAGAGCGGGCACAGTGCCGAAAAGAAACAGGACGAAACACCCGAACGTGGCGAATGGCTGCTGGAAGCGCCGCGCCAACGTGACGGAGAGCGATCGATCCCCCAGGCTCGCTCGCACCGGCCGAATCTGCTGCGCCGCCGCGCCTGGCAGATCCTCGAGGCGCCGACGGCGGAGCAGCCCGCCGTCGAGAGCGACGAGGCGATGGGCCCGAAACCGCCCGACGACTCGACGGTCAACTTCGTCCTGGACCTCGCCCTGCGTATCGGCGAGGTCCAGATGTCGAGTGGCGCCGGTGCCTCCGACGTCACGGCGACGATCATCGCGCTGACTTCCGCGCTCGGCCTCCCGCACTGCGAGGTCGACGTGATCTTCACGTCGATCACGGTGACCTGCCACCGCGGCACCGACATGGCCCCGGTCACGGCGCTGCGCGTGGTCCGCTCGCGCAGCCTCGACTACACGCGGCTCACCCAGACCGAGACGCTGGTCCGCCGGATCGTCCGCGGCAACATCGGCGCCGAAGAGGCCCAGCAGGAACTCCAGCGGATCACCACCGCGCCGCACCCGTACCCCCGCTGGGTGGCCACGGCCGCCTGGGGCGGCCTGGCCGCGTTCATCACCCTGATCCTCGGCGGCAGCATCGACGTCGCACTGGTCGCGCTGGTGATCAGCGCGGTCATCGACCGCCTCGGCCGGTTCCTCAACCGTTTCGCGCTGCCGTTCTTCTTCCAGCAGGTGATCGGCGGCCTGGTCGCGACCCTGTCGGCGATGGCCATAGTCAGCAGCAACCTGCTCACCACGGACAAACCCACGCTGGTGGTCGCGGCGGCAGTCACCGTGCTGCTGTCCGGCCTCTCGACGGTTTCCGCCGTGCAGGACGCCATCACCGGCTACTACGTCACGGCGGCCGGGCGCACGATGGAAACCGCGCTGATGAGTGCCGGGCTGATCGCGGGCGTGGTGCTCGCACTGAAGATCGCGCTGCTGCTCGGACTCCCGCTGACTCCGCTGCCCGAGGTCGTCTCGTCGACGCCGCAGGACCTGCCGGTCATCATCCTCGGCAGCGTCGGCGCGTCGGCCTGCTTCGCGCTGGCGTCCTACTCGACGCTGCGCGCGATGATCGTCGCGGGAGCGGCGGGCGCCATCGGCGGCGCGGTCTACGGCGCCTTGATGCTGACGGACTTCCAGGCCGTCAGTTCGTCCGCGGTAGCCGCCACGCTGGTCGGTTTCTGCGGCGGCGTGCTGGCCAGGCGGCTCAAGGTGACGCCCCTCGTGGTGGCTGTGTCCGGCATCACGCCCCTCCTCCCCGGCCTCTCCACCTATCGTGGTCTATACCAATTGGGCGTCGAGCCCGGCGGGAACATCTCGACGCTGATGACCGCGGTCGCGATCGGGCTTGCCCTGGCAGCGGGTGTGGTACTCGGCGAATACCTCGCGCAGCCGGTGCGCACGGGGCTCGGCAGGCTCGAACGCAAGTTCGCCGGGCCGAGGATGGCGGGCCCGATGGGACCCGCCGAACGACGCTTGGAGTGATCGCTCGCCGACGGGCCGTGGCCTCCTCGCGCGATAGGGTTTCCGCTTAGGGCAGCGACCCGCGAATCGAGGGAGCGGCTGGTGGACGAAGTGATTGCCGAGACGAGCAGAACGGCCTCCGCGGATTTCGTGGTGGTGGCGAACAGGCTCCCGGTGGACCTCGAACGGACCGCCGACGGAAGCAGGCGCTGGACGGCGAGCCCCGGCGGGCTGGTGTCCGCGCTCGAACCGTTCCTGCGGTCACGCAAGGGAGCCTGGGTCGGGTGGCCGGGTGTGCCCGACGTCGACGTCGAGGAGTTCGACGACGACGGCCTGGTCCTGCACCCGGTCACCCTGACCTCGGACGACGTCCGTGACTACTACGAGGGCTTCTCCAACGCGACGCTCTGGCCGCTGTACCACGATGTGGTGGAGCGGCCGGTGTTCGACCGGAGCTGGTGGGAGTCCTACGTCCGGGTGAACCGGCGCTTCGCCGAGGCGAGCGCCAAGGTCGCCGCCGAGGGCGCGACCGTGTGGATCCAGGACTACCAGCTGCAGCTGGTGCCGGCGATGCTCCGCGAACTGCGGCCCGACCTGCGGATCGGGTTCTTCCTGCACATCCCGTTTCCCCCGGTCGAGTTGTTCATGCAGATGCCGTGGCGGACCGAGATCGTCCGCGGCCTGGTCGGGGCCGACCTCGTCGGGTTCCACCGGCCGGGTGGCGCGCAGAACTTCCTCTGGCTGGCGCGGCAGCTGGCGGGCCTCGAGTCCAGCCGCGGCGCGGTCGGTATCCGCACCCGCCCCGGCCTGATGCAGGTCGGCGACCGCACGGTGCGGGTCGGCGCGTTCCCGATCTCCATCGACGCCATCGGCCTCGACAAACTCGCCAAGACCAAGGGCGTCGCCGAACGCGCCGCCCAGCTGCGCCGCGACCTCGGCAACCCGAAGAAGGTCCTGCTCGGCGTCGACCGGCTCGACTACACCAAGGGCATCGACCTGCGGTTGCAGGCGCTGCACGAGCTGCTGCACGAAGGCCGCGTCCGCCCGGAGGACGTCACGTTCGTCCAGCTGGCCACCCCGAGCCGCGAGCGCGTCGAGCACTACCAGCGGATGCGCGGCGACATCGAGCAGATGGTCGGGCGGATCAACGGCGAATTCGCCCGCGTGGGTCACCCGGTCGTGCATTATCTGCATCAGTCCGTGAACCGGACGGAGCTGGCCGCGTTCTTCTCCGCGGCCGACGTCATGGTGGTCACTCCCCTGCGTGACGGGATGAACCTCGTCTGCAAGGAGTACGTCGCCTGCCGCCACGACCTGGGCGGCGCGCTCGTGCTTTCGGAGTTCGCCGGCGCCGCGGCGGAGCTCACCAGCGCGCTCCTGGTCAACCCCCATGACCTGGACGGGGTGAAGAACGCCTTGGAGACTGCCATTACGCTCGACCCCGCAGAGGGACGCCGCCGTATGCGCGCCATGCGTCGACAGGTCCTCACGCATGACGTCGACCGCTGGGCGCGCTCGTTCCTCCAAGCGCTCGGTGCCGAACCGGCCGACTGATTCCCCAACCCCCGCTACGTTCCCGAGGAGAAATCGTTGACCGCCGAGGCACTGCCCGCCGAGCTGCGGCGCGCGATCGTCCAGGTCGCGCGCACCCCGCGGTTGCTGGTCGCCTGCGACTACGACGGCACGCTGGCTCCGATCACGGCCAATCCGGACGAAGCCCGGCCGCTGCCCGAATCGGTAGGCGCGCTGAGGTCGCTGGCCGGCCTGCACGAGACGACCACCGCGGTCATCTCCGGCCGCGCGCTGCGTGATCTCGCCACCCTGTCCCGTCTCCCGGCCGAGGTGAACCTGGTCGGCAGCCACGGGTCCGAATTCGACATCGGCTTCATCCACGCGCTCGACGACAAGGCGCGCGAGCTGCACAGACGGCTCGAAGCCGAGCTGGAGAACCTGGTGCTCGACGTGCCGGGCGTCTCGCTCGAGGTCAAGCCCGCGAGTATCGCGGTGCACGTCCGCCGTGCCGAGCACGAGGCGGGCCGCCGGGTCCTGCGCGACGTCCACAATGGACCCGCGCGGTGGGAGGGCGTGTCCACCACCGACGGCAAGGAGGTCGTCGAGCTCGCAGTCGTCCAGACGGACAAGGGCCGCGCGCTGGACACCCTGCGTCACCAGGTCGGCGCGACGGCCGCGGTCTTCCTCGGCGACGACGTCACCGACGAGAAGGCGTTCGCCCGGATCTCCGGCCCGGACCTCGGCGTGAAGGTCGGCGACGGCGAAAGCCTCGCACAGTACCGGGTCCCGGACACCGTCGACGTCGCGATGGCGCTGGCCTTCCTCCTCGAAGAGCGGCGCAACTGGCTCTACGGCGAGCAGGCGCCGCCGATCGAGCGGCTTTCCATGCTGGCCAACGAACGTTCGGTCGCGCTGGTCACGCCGGACGCGCGGCTGACCTGGCTGTGCCACCCCGGGCCCGACGCGCCCGCGATCTTCGCGGACCTGCTCGGCGGGGCAGGCGCCGGACACTTCTCGATCAAACCGCACCGCAACGGCCTGCCGCTCGGGCAGCGTTACCTGCCCAACACGATGACGGTCGAGACTCGCTGGTCGCGGCTGCTCGTCACCGACTACCTCGAACCGGAGAGCCCCTCGCACCGCACGGATCTCGTCCGGGTGATCTCGGGTGAGGCGGCGGCGGAGATCGTGTTCGCGCCACGGCCCGAATTCGGCGGTGTGCCGGTGAAGCTGGTCGCCGAGGGCGACGGGATCCTGGTGCAGGGCACCTCGGAACCGTTCGCGCTGCGCTCGCCGGGCGTGGAGTGGGAGATCACCTCCGACGGGATGAACGACACCGCGACGGCGCTCGTCACTCCCACCCCTGACCACCCGGTGGTGCTCGAACTCCGTTGCGGCACCTCGGATCTCGGCGCGCACGAACTGTCCGAAGTGGATCGGCGGGCCCGCGCGGGGGACTACTGGAGCACCTGGGCGCGGACGCTCAAACTGCCCAGCGTCCAGACCGACCTCGTCGGCCGCTCGGCGCTCACGCTGCGCGGGCTGGTGAACACCGACACCGGCGGCGTGCTCGCGGCGGCGACGTCCTCGCTGCCGGAGGAGATCGGCGGCGTCCGGAACTGGGACTACCGTTACTGCTGGATCCGCGACGCGGCCATGACCGTGCGCGAACTGGTCCACCTCGGCTCGACCGACGAGGCGGAAGGCTACCTCCGCTGGCTGCACGGCGTGCTGTCCACTTTGGCCGGTCCGGAACGCTTGCACCCGCTGTACACCTTGGCGGGCAGCGTGATCGGTGCCGAAGCGGTCATCGAGTCGCTTCCCGGGTACGCCGGTTCGCGGCCGGTCCGCGTCGGCAACCTGGCGAACCACCAGGTCCAGCTGGACGTGTTCGGCCCGGTCGTCGAGCTCGTGCAGACGCTGGCGGCGGCGCGCGGCGAGCTCCGCGACGAGGACTGGCAGATGGTGCGCGCGATGGCCGAGGCTGTCACGCGGCGCTGGAACGAGCCGGACCACGGCATCTGGGAGGAGCGGCACGTGCCGCGCCACCGGGTGTATTCGCGGGTGATGTGCTGGGTGACCATCGACCGGGCGATCAAACTGGGCGAGGTCTACGGCCGCGAGGTGCCGGGCGCGTGGCCTTCGCTGCGTGACGAGATCGCCGCGGACGTCCTGGAGAAGGGCTGGAACGAAGAGGTCCAGGCCTTCACGACCGCTTACGACGGAACGGATCTCGACGCCGCGTCGCTGTTCGTCGGGCTGACCGGGCTGATCGATCCGGCCGACCCGCGGTTCCAGTCCACGGTGACCGCGATCGAGGCGGAACTGCGCAGTGGGTCCACTGTGTACCGTTACCGCCGCGACGACGGCCTTCCCGGCGGCGAGGGCGGTTTCCACATCTGCGCGGCCTGGCTCATCGAGGCGTACCTGCTCACCGGACGGCGCACCGAGGCCGAGGAACTGTTCACGCAGATCGTCGACGCCGCGGGCCCGACCGGGCTGCTGCCCGAGCAGTTCGACCCGATCGCGGAGCGCTCGCTGGGCAACCACCCGCAGGCGTACTCGCATATCGGGCTGATCCGCTGCGCGAACCTGCTTTCCCAGTAGGAGCTGAAGGACGCTTTCCCCGCGTCTCAAGAGGCGAAGGGCGCTTTCCCCGCACAGGATGCGGGGAAAGTCCCCTTCAGCCCCCGGCGACCGACGGGATGATCTGGACTTCCTTCACTTCGGCCAGGGAGGTCTTGGCACCGTCGAGACGGCGGCACTCCTCACCGTCCACGTAGAAGTTCACGTATCGCCGCAGCGCGCCGGTTTCGTCGCGCAGGCGGCGTTCCAGCGCGGGAAACCCGGCACCGAGCGAGTCCAGGACGCCGCCGAGCGTCGAAGCCTCGACTTCGAGGGTACTGCGGCCGTCCGCGAGCGGCCGCAACATCGCGGGCAGCAGAACCCGGACCACCTAGACCACCTGTGCCCGCACGCACAGCACGTCCGGCAGATGCGCGGCGACCTGATGCCAGGTGTCTCCTTCGTCGGGACTCGCCCACACTTCACCGGATCGCGTGCCGAAGTAGACGCCGTCCCGCGAATCGACGCACATCCCGTCCCGCAGCACACCCGCGTAGAAACCCTTGTCCGGCAGGCCGTTCCCGAGACCGGTCCACGTCTCGCCCGCGTCCTCGCTGCGATAGACCCGGCAGCGGCCCTCCGGCGGGAAGCGGAGAACGTCGGCCACCAAAGGGAAGTTGTAGACGGTGTCCGGTTTGGACGGATGGACGACCATGGCGAAACCGAAGTCGTTCGGCAGGCCGCCGTCGATCGACCGCCAGGTCTTCGCGTCGTCGTCGCTGCGGTAGACGCCGCCGTGGTTCTGCAGGAAGAACCGCTCGGGACGCGACGGATGCATCGCGACCTTGTGCACGCACTGCCCGAATTCGGGTTCCTCGTCGGGCAGGAAACCCGCGCTGATCCCGCGGTTGGCCGCCGTCCAGCTCTTGCCGCCGTCCTCGGTGCGGTAGACCCCGCCCGTCGACATGGCGACGGTGATCCGCCCCGGATCCGTGGGATGCGGCAGGATCGTGTGGATCATCTGGCCGCCGCCACCGGGAGTCCAGTGTGGACGGTGCTCGTGATCCCAAAGCCCTCGGACGAGTTCGAAGGTCTCGCCGCCGTCCTCGGAACGGAACAGCGCCGACGGCTCGACACCGGCATAGACGACGTCCCCGGCGAGCACGATCTGCCAGATGCCTTCGAGCGCGGTCTCCGTGTCGGCGGGGAAGGAGACCGGCGCGTGATCGGGTTCGGCCCAGGTCTCGCCGAAATCCTCCGACGTCGCGATCGTCGGGCCGAAATGCTCGTTGACCGCGGCCGCGTAGATCTTGGCGGGGGCCAGCGCGACCGCCCGGACGGCCTCCATGGGGAACTTCGGTTCGGAGATCTCCCAGTTCTCGCGATCCTCGCTGCGGGCGAGGAACAAGCCCTTCCTGGTACCGATCCCCAGCTGGAACTCCACGACGCCATCCTCTCGGTCAACACTGTGACTCAGGTCACCGTACTACCGGAAGGGCGGAAATGGAGGCGTCGCGCCGGCTGCTGTCCAAGGGGTCGTGGCCCTCGCCTTCTCGGGAGAACGAGGGTCACAGACGAACAGCCGGCGCGACGGGCTTCAGGGGCGGTCAGGTACCGCTGATCAGGCGCAGCGCCAGATCGGGGCTGAACTGACCGGCTTCGACGTTCGGCGCGATCCCGCACTTGCCGTCGGAGTCACCGGGCACCTTGACCCAGAGCAGCATCTCGGCGCCGCCGCCGGTCTGCGAGGTCACCCCGAGCTTGCGCCCGGCCGGGTTGCACCATTCGGAGCCCAGCGGGCCGTTGCCGTTGCGGCTGGTGTCGATCACGAACGGCTTGGTGTAGCCGTACTTGCTCGACAGCGCGGCACTGACGGCCTTGCCGTAGTTCGCCGAGTCGGTGGTGGTCTTGTAGTTCGACACGTTGATCGCGAGACCGCGGATCGACTTCACCCCGACGGCGTTGAGCCGGTCGGCCATGGTCGCGGCGGGGATCCAGGTCGAGTTGCCGCCGTCCATGTACGCCCAGGTGTTCGGCGCCTTGGCGGCGAACTGCTCGGCGGCGTACTTGAGCAGGTCGAGGCGGGTCTGACGCTCGCCGACAGGCAGGCAGTCGACCTGCGCGAGCGCGTCCGGCTCGATGACGACGACCGCGGGCTTGCCGCCGATACCGTCGGCGAAGTTCGAGATCCAGGTCCGGTACGCGTCCGGGCTGCCGGCGCCGCCACCGGAGTGACCGCCGCAGTCGCGGCCGGGGATGTTGTAGGCGACCAGGATCGGCAGCTTGTCGGCCACGTCGGCGGCGTAGGTGTAGCCGTCGACGGCGGTCTTGATGTTCCCGCTCCAGTTGCCGAACCAGCGCGCGCCCGCCTTGGTGGAGATGGCGGCCTTGATCTTGTCGGCGGTGCTGCCCGGGTGGTCCCGCACCCAGACCGCGGGGTTGGAGTTCGGGTCGACGTAGAAGCCGTTGGTCTTCTCAAGGGGATTGCCGTCGGCGGCCTGGGCCGGCGCGGCGATGAGGGCCAGCAACGAGGCGGCCAGCAGACCGAGCGTCTTGATGCGCATGTCCACCAGCTTCGAGCTCTCCCGTACAAGATTCGTACAACCCACGCGTTTCGTCCTCCGAACGCGTCCAGAGGACGAAACGCGGCGGGGGATCAGGCCGAGTAGCCCTTCGGCGGGATCAAGGTGGCGAGCTGGTTGAAGGTGAGCCAGTAGATCTGGTTGCCGCCGAAGTTGGCCGGGTCGGCGATCTTCACCGTCATGTTGTCGCTGTTGTAGCCGATGACCGTGAAGTAGTGGTAGATCGTGTAGTTCGGGTAGCCCGGCGGGTGGTTGTTCGCCGGGGCGACGATGTTCGCGACGATCGCGTAGCCCTTGTCGATGTCCAGCACGATGTCGCGCCACAGGAGGTCGCGCTGCGCCTGGGTCGGCGGGTCGTTCGGCATCTCCTTGGTCTCGTACCAGCCGCCGGCGACGTGGTTGTTGAGGACGCGGGTGACCTGCCCGATCCAGTCGGTGCCGTTGGTGCTGGTCGGGAGCTCGTTCGCGAGCTGCTGCTGGCTCGGCGGGTTGCCGTTCTTGGCCGAGATGGCGATCCGGGTGGCGGCCGGGCCGCACCAGTACCCGGTCTCCTGGATCTGGTACTGGATGTTGAGCTCCGCGGCGGCCTTGACCCCTTCGACCTTGGCGGGCGGCGCCATCGACTTCACGAAGTCGGGCGCGGGTACGACGTACTCGCCTTGGGCGAGGGCCGCCGCCGGAGCGGTGATCAGTGCGGACACCGCGAGCGCGGCGACGATCGCGGTCCTGAGTCGGCGCATGGTAATCCTTCCCCAGTTTCACTTTTGAATGGTGAATACTGAACATGATCTCGGGTCCCGCGCCTTTTGCCTACGGCGTCACCTGCGCTTTCCCCGTTCGGCCCACGACGAAAGTAGGATCGGATGAACGCTTTCGGGGCCATCGGGCAATAGCGATCGTGCAGGTGATGAAAGACGATCACGAGCAGGCCGGCACGCGCGGGCTGGACAGGCCGGATCTCGGCGGCCCGGATCCCGCACCCGTCTTCGGCCTGCTCTTCGACGCCCACGCGGCCCCGCTGCAGCGCTATCTCGCGCGCCGCGTCGGCACGGAGACCGCGCACGACCTCGTCGCCGAGACGTTCCTCGTGGCTCTCCGGCGCCGCGAGACGTATCGCCCCGAGGCCGGCACGGCGCGCGCGTGGCTGTACGGGATCGCGACGAACCTGCTGCGCCACCACGTCCGCACGGAGATCCGGGCGCTCAACGCGACGGCAAGGCTCGCGGCCGCCGACCAGACGGTCTCGGCCGGACACGACGGCCGTGTCGCCGAGCGGGTCGACGCGCAGTCCCGCGCGGCCCAGCTCGCGGGAGCGCTGGCCGAACTGAGCGTCGCGGACCGCGACACCCTGCTGCTGGTCTCGTGGGCGGGACTGGATCCCGGCGAGGTCGCCGAGGCGCTGGGAATTCCCGCCGGGACGGTCAGATCACGGCTGCACCGGATCCGGAGATGGCTCCGCGCCAACGCACCGGAGTCCACAAAGGACGATTCAAGGAAAGCGAAGGAGGGCGAAAGTGCACGGCGGTAACATCCGGAAGGTGTGGTCCGAGGCCGAACTCGACGAAGCGCTGGCCGGCCTCCACGCCGAGCCGGAAACCCGGCAGGACGAACTTTCCCGTGCCAGGGCGACGCTCCTGCGCGCCGCCGGCGATGTCGAGGACGAACTCCTCCCCGTGACCGCGCCCCCGGTGAAGAAGCGACCGGGCTCGTGGCGGTGGATCGCCGCCGCGGCCGCCGCGGCACTGGTGTCCGGCGGCGGGATCGTGGCGACGGACGTCTTCACCGCCGACGGCGGCCCGGACCCCGCTGCCCACTCGACCGCCACCCAAGGCGAAGACGCCCTCGAAGCCCTCCACGGCGACGACTTCCCGGTCCGCGACGACCAGTTCCGGCTCGTCACCGAGTCCACGTGGACCACGCACGTCACCGACGCCGGGCTCGTCTACCAAACCCACGAGATCCTCGAACGATGGCTGCCGCCACACAGCTGGATGCCGATCAAGACGCGCCTCACCGGCACCGGCGAGATCCGCTGGGTCAAGGGCGACTACCAGTTGGCCAAGCAGCATGGCGTATCTCTTCCGCGCCCGTCGTCCCACGTCACCCTGGCGCAAGCCGGGCCGCCGCGAACCACCACCACGGCACAGGTGCCTCCGCCGGTGAAGACCTCCGAGGATCGGCTGCCTTCGGAAAGCGGGTGGACCGACCCGACCCCGGAGTTCCTTTCCGAACTGCCCGCCGACCCGACGAAGCTTTCCGAGCGGCTCCGCCGTGACGGCCTCTGGCCGGACGGCCGCTCGCCGGACCAGGTGAACTCCACCCCCGAGATGTTCGAGATGGCCTTCAAGGTCCTCCGTTCCTCCCAGGGCTTCGGCGCGCTGCGGGTGGCACTGTGCAAAGCGCTCGCGAGAATGCCCGGTATCGACGTGGCGAGCGTGGTCACCCCCGGCGGACGGCCCGCGGTGTCCTTCACGGTCGCGTTGCCGGACCGGACGCGCACGTTCGTCGTCGACAGGGCGACGGCCGCCGTCGTCGGGAACCGCGCCGTCCGGTCCAACGCTCAGGAAGAGGGCTGGCCGGGGCTGACCTTGTTCGACACGTCGATCTCGGTGGCGATCACCGAGGACGGCGGCCCCAAGCCCAGCTAGCGCGCGTGCTTGGCGGCGTTGAGCGCGCTTCCGACGTCCGGGACCTCCAGCACCCGGATCCCCGGCGGGATCTTGCCGGAGTCCGGTGGCACCAGCGCGTAGGTGAAGCCGAGCCGGGCGGCCTCCGCGAGCCGCCGCCCGACGCTCGGCACCCGCCGGACCTCGCCCGACAGCCCGACCTCGCCCATCGCGACGAGCTTGGGCGAGAGCGGCGTGTCCCTCGCCGAGGAGATCAGGGCCAGCACCACCGCGAGGTCGATCCCAGGTTCGGTGATCTTCATGCCGCCGACCGTCGCCACGTAGACGTCCTTGTCGCCGACCTTGATGTTCGCCCGCTTCTCGACCACGGCCAGCACCATCGCGACGCGTGCCGAATCGAGGCCGCTCACCGCGCGCCGGGGCTGCGGTGACTGGGTCGCCGACACGAGCGCCTGCACCTCGCCCAGCAGCGGCCGCTTGCCCTCCATGGTCACCGTGACCGCGGTGCCCGCGACCGGCTCCGCGGTGTGGCTGAGGAACAGCCCAGACGGGTCGGGCACGCCGACGATGCCCTCCTCGACCAGCTCGAAGCAGCCGATCTCGTCGGCGGCGCCGAACCGGTTCTTGATGCCGCGCAGCATCCGCAGTGTCGAATGCTTGTCGCCTTCGAACTGCAGGACGACGTCGACCAGGTGCTCCAGCACGCGCGGCCCGGCGACCGAGCCGTCCTTGGTGACGTGGCCGACCAGCACGATCGGCAGCCCGCGCTCCTTGGCCAGCGCGACCAGCCCGGAGGTGACCGCGCGGACCTGGGTGACGCCGCCCGGCGCACCTTCCACCTGCGGCGAGGCCATGGTCTGGACGGAGTCGACGATCAGCACCCCCGGTTTGACCGCGTCGACGTGCCCGAGGATCGCGGAGAGATCGCTCTCGGCCGCGAGGAACATCTCGTCGTGGACGTTGCCGGTGCGCTCGGCGCGCAGGCGCACCTGCCCCGCCGACTCCTCGCCGGTGACGTAGAGCGCCCGGCCCGCGGTGGCCGCCCATTGGTAGGCGACCTCCAGCAGGAGGGTCGATTTGCCGACACCGGGCTCGCCCGCGAGCAGGATGACCGCGCCCGGCACGAAGCCGCCGCCGAGCACCCGGTCCAGCTCGGAGACGCCGGTGGGCTTCGCGCGCGCCGTTTCGACGTCGACCTCGCCGATCGGGCGCGCCGGGGCACTGGGCGCTCCCGCCGCGACCCTGGCTATCGCGGGGCGGGCGTCGCCGCGTTCCTCGATGGTCCCCCACGCCTGACATTCCGGGCAGCGCCCGACCCACTTCGGCGCCTCGTATCCGCATTCACCGCAGCGGTAGGTGCTGCCTTTCTTGACCACCCCGCGAGGCTAGCGGCCACCACCGACAAACCCCGGCAACGACGGGCTGAAGGGGACTTTCACCGCATGTGACGCAGCGAAGGGGCCCTTCACCGCATGACATGCGGTGAAGGGCCCCGTCGGCTCGGGGACGGGTGACTCAGTGGCCGCCGCCCGTGGCGTCCTTCTCCGGCG